>JACPDI010000040.1 GCA_016184105.1 Acidobacteriota bacterium | reverse complement strand
GCCGCCGAACGAACCCGATGAATGTACGGACGCCGCGGGTAGGAAACCGCCAGCACGTGACTGGGCACCCGGAGGCCTCCGATCAGCGCCGCGACGTCGTCATCTTCGTGACGGGCATGCAGCACCTGCGGCGGCGCGACCTGAGATTCCTCAATGCGCTCCGCCTCGTCGTTCAGTCGCGCCCACATGGCGAGCGCAGGCAGCCGCTTCAGCGGCCGCAGGACTATTGCGGGGGCGCGGGACGTTTCCGGCTCGCGAGCTTTCCCGAATCCGAGAGCCTGGAGGACCTTGGCGGCCCTCGCCGGCTTGGCCGGCTTGGCCGCGGCTGTCGCTGCCGGCTCCGGTTCCCTTTCTTTGAACGGCAGCACGACCCCCGGCAGCGTGACCGGCTCGGCCGCTTTGGCCGGAGGAGGCGTCGGAGCCACAGGCCTCGCCTCGGCGACGACAGGCTCGGGCTTGACGACGACGGGCTCCGGTTTGGCGACGACGGGCTCGGGCTTCGCCACGATCGGCTCGGGCTTCACGACCGGTTTCGGCTTCGCAGGCGGCTCCGGGATCGCAATCGGCTCGGACGCCGCCACCGCGGGCGCGGGTGTCTCGACGACGGGTTCCGGGATCGGCGGTGCCGGAGTGACGACGGGTTCCGGCTTCGGCGCGGGCGGTTCCGGTGCGGCCTTCGCCGAACGGACCACCGGCGGCGCCGGCGTGTGATGGCGATGCGCGTCCTTCCGCTCGGACTTCTTGTGCTTCTTGGCAGGTTCGGGCTTTGACGATCGCCAGCTGAAGGCGTACTCGGGATCCGTGAGCTTCTGCTCGGCCGGGCTCGCCTCCGCCGTCTCCGGCGCGGCGTGCTCGCCGTGCGCTTCCGCCACATCCGGCGTGGCGGGCGGTATCGTGGCCGGCACGTCCGCCACGTGCGGTTCGAACACGGGCGCCGCAATCTCGATACTCGAAGCGGCGGGTTCGAAGGATTGCGCCGGATATTCCACCGGCGCCGCTTCGACGGGATCGGCGGAAATCGGCGATGGGTGCGCCCGCTCGTACGCGCGTTCCATCAGGCGCGCGGCGCGGGCCTCGTTGGCGGCCCGAAGATAGCCGGTCACCTGGTCCGCGAAGGCCCACGGGTCGCAGCCGACGCCGGCGCTCTCTGTCTTCTTGCGACGAAACGCTTTCCTGAAGAACCCGCCCTCCTCGTCACCGCCGCCGGCGACGCCGGCTGTCGCGAGCAGGGGGATGGTAATCGTCTGAAGGTGGTCTGCCTCGTCCAGCGTCCGCAGGTGCGCGACGAGCTCCTCCTCGTCGCGCGGCGACAACAGCGCGGTGACGAGAATCAGTTCGGGCACACGCGCGCCGATCGCGGCAATCGCCGCGTCCTTCGAATCGACGACGGCAATGTCCGCGTGGGCGCGCTCGTGCACCACGCGCTTGAGGATCGCGGCCTGACGGGGGTCAGGCTCGATCGCAAGAACGAGCGACACTCAGCTCCTCAACATGAACACCACGAGCATCACGCCCACGACCGAGAAGATCACGAACGGGGCGTTCTCGATGCTCTGGTCACGTGCGGCGACCCAGAGCACGCTCCCCAGATCGCTGAGCCGGTCGCTCAGCGGGGAGAGCACTCCGCCGCCTGAATCGTCGAACAGGCTCCGGAATCTCACGCGCACGCGTGGATCGAACGAGACGAGGACAGCCAGCACGAGGCCGAGGCTGAGTGCGGACGTTGCCGATTCACGTGCTCCCTTGACCATTGATTGGAATCTCTCCGCACGTTCGCTGCTTCACAGGCTGCGTCGCCGGGGTCCGACGCAAGCGACGTACCTGTAATCGCCTCCTCGAATGAAGGGCGGAAAGAGCCTTTATTTTCAATGATTTTTGTGCCGCTGCACAGTTCAGCACCTCGAGGCCCGCCGGCGCCCCCCGCGCGGGCCGCACAAATTTAGCGCGGCCAGTTACGAATGTGATCACTCGGCCCCTGCCCCCGAGCCCGGGAAAGTGCCGTGTGCGGGGTGTGCGCGGAGCTATCAGGCGCTTCGATGTCGAATGGCCGCAAGCACTTGGCCTGTGCACACCGGTCCGCGACACACCCGTGGCACAGCCGTTGCGATTTGGCCGCGGCGTGACGCGGCCTGCGACGCCGCGGTCGTTCAGCAACTTGCGGCCAAGCGCCGCGCATTCACACGCCGCATCGCGCCCCGCGATGCGTGCATGGGAGGCTCCATGAACCGCCTGATGAACATCGTGAAGTCGATTGTCCGCAATGACGAAGGCCAGGACCTGCTCGAGTACGCGCTTCTCGTGGCGCTGATCGCGCTGGTCGCCGTCGTCGCCGTCACCGCCGCCGGCACGAGCGTGAACGACATCTTCACGAAGATCGCCGCCGAGCTCGCGAAGGCCGCGTAACCATCGTGTCCGGGGCGCGTGAACGCGCGCCCCATCGCGCAGCCGGGCTGCGCTGGAGGCTCCATGTTGACGTACCTGAAATCGTTCGTTCGTGATGACGAAGGCCAGGACCTGCTCGAGTACGCGCTCCTCGTGGCGCTGATCGCGCTGGTCGCCGTTGTCGCCGTCACGGCCGCCGGGACCAGCGTGAACGACATCTTCACGAAGATCGCCGCCGAGCTCGCGAAAGCGGCGTAACCAAGCCCAATCCGGCGGATGCCGGGTCCTGGGAGCGGATGCCTTCCAGCGCCTGGCTCCGCCACGTCTTTCCCCCCGGAGGAGGCCGTCATGCGCCGGTTGCTGCTGGTGATACGTCGACTCGGCTCGCGGGTGTCCTCGCGCGAGGAGCACGGCCAGGACCTGCTCGAGTACGCGTTGCTCATGGCGCTCATCGCGATCGTGGCCGTGGCCGGTGTCACGAAGGTGGGCGAGACCATCAACAACGTGTTCTGGAAGACCATTGCCAGCAGCTTCTGACGTGATGCTCCTGGCCGTGATGGCCGGGGCCGGCACCGCGGCGGCGATCGATATCCGCACGCGACGCATCCCGAACGTGGTGTCCGCGGCGACCGCGGCGCTCGGGATCGCGCTGGCGGCGGCGGGGTGGAGCGGCATTTCGATCGCCTCGTCGATGCTCGGGTTTCTCGTCGGCCTGCTGCTGATGCTGCCGGGCCGGCTGCTCGGCGCCACCGGCGCCGGGGACGTAAAGCTGATGGCGGCGGTGGGCGCGGTGCTCGGGGTCGAGCGCATGCCCCTCGCCTTCGTTTGCACGGCAATCGCGGGCGGCGCCCTCGCGGTTGTCATCGCCGCCCGCCGAGGCCGGCTGGCGGCCACGATCGGCGGGACCGGCCGCATCATCGCGCGGCAGGACATCGGGTCCGCCGGGGCGCACAACAAGTTTTCGTACGGGCCCGCGATTGCGGCCGGCGCGTTGCTGGCCGCCTGGCTCGGACGGTGAGGGTGACGACCATGGCGCTGAATCCGCAGCCGCAACACGCCGATCGACGGAAGAGGGAACGCGGCGCGGCCCTGCTCGAGGCCGCCTTCGCCATCCCGATGCTGCTCGCGATCGCGGTCGGCATTTTCGAGTTCGGGCGCGCCTACCAGTACAAGCAGGTGCTGACCAACGCCGCCCGCGAGGGGGCGCGGTATTCCGTGACGCCGAACTCGGATCCGGCGACGGCGAAGAGCCTCGTGGCGCAGTACATGAAGAACGGCGGCCTGGACCAGTGCATCGACGCCGCGCCGTGCGAGGCGTACGTCGCCGTCCAGGATGCCATGGTCGGGACGGTGCCGGTCTCGACCGTCACCGTGACGTATCCGTTTCAATTCATCGTGCTTCAGCCGATCACCCAGCTGCTCGGCGGAGGCTCTGGCGTTGACAACTCACTGGAGATGAAGGCGACAGCTGCCATGCGTAAGGAAGGGTCGTAAACCGCAAACAGGAGCCTGGAGGTTCACGGGAGGCCTTGCAACGGGCACCCCGTGAGGAGAAGCAATGCGCAACCGAATCTTCGCCGTTCTGGCGCTGGCGGTGACCGCAGGAGGCGGTCTCGCCTACGCCACCTACAACTACATGCAGAGCGCGCCGGTGCGGACCGTGACCACGCCGACGCAGCCGGTGGTCGTCGCGGCCGCTGATCTGCAGCTCGCCACCGAGATCAAGGCGGACGACCTGCGGATCGTGCAGTGGCCGAAAGGACAGGCGCCCGAGGGCGCGTTCGCGAGCCCGAGCGAGTTGATCGGCCGCGGCGTGGTGTCCCCCATCGTGCGCAACGAGCCCATCCTGCCGGGCAAGCTCGCGGCCAAGGACGCGGGCGCCGGCCTGCCGCCGGTGATTCCGCCTGGCATGCGTGCCGTGTCGGTGCGCGTCAACGAGGTCATCGGCGTCGCCGGGTACGTGCTGCCCGGCACCCACGTGGACGTGCTCGCCACCGCGAGCCCGACCCAGCAGGCCCAGGACACGACCACGAAGGTCGTCCTCACGAACATCCCGGTGCTGACCGCCGGCACGCGCCTCGAGCAGGACAGGAAGGACGGCAAGCCGGTGCAGGTCAACGTCGTGACGTTGCTCGTCACGCCGGAGCAGTCCGAGCGCCTGGCGCTGGCGAGCACCGAGGGGAGAGTGCAGCTCGCGCTGCGCAACCCGCTCGATCAGGGCGCGCCCGACACCACGGGCATCAAGACGTCCGCGCTGATGGGCGCGGCGCCGGCGCAGACACCCGCGAAGTCGGTGCTCGTCGCCAGCGCGCGCCCGCGCGCGCCGCGACCGGTCGCCCCCGTCGTCACCGAGGCCCCCGCGCCGACCGTCGAGGTCATCCGCGGGGATAAACGTACAAACGAAGTCATTCGCTGAGAGGAGGTCCGCCATGAGCATGTTCATGTCATTGACGCGCATGCGGCCGCGGGCCTTCCAGGTCGCGCTGCCGGTTTTCATCATCATCATCCTGGTCGCCGCGCCGCAGGCGCAGGTCCAGAGCGTTTCGTACTCGAGCGACGGCAGGCCCGCTCCGGCGGCCTCCACCAGCGTCATCGACCTGCTCGTCGGCCGATCGACCGTGCTCAACGTCGGCGCCGCGATTTCGCGCGTGTCGCTGACGGTCCCCGACGTCGCCGACGCGCTCGTGACCGCACCGCAGCAGATCCTGATCCACGGCAAGGCGCCGGGCACGATCTCGCTGTTCGTCTGGGAGAAGACCGGCGCGATTCGCACGTTCGAGGTCACGGTGCGCCGCGACCTGAGCGTGCTCTCCAACCAGCTGCGCCAGCTGTTCCCCGGCGAGCCGATCTCGGTCACCGGCAGCGGCAAGGACGTCGTCCTCTCCGGCAAGGTGTCCACGCCGTACGTCGTCGAGAAGGCGGCGGAAGTGGCGATCGCCTACGCCGAGAAGAAAGAGAACGTCGTCAACCTGCTGAAGATGCAGGAAGGCATCGCGTCGAACCAGGTCATGCTGCGCGTGCGCTTCGCGGAAGTCAGCCGCAGCGCGCTGCAGGAGCTGGGCGCGAGCTACTTCGCCAACAACTACGAGTCGGAGTGGTTCGGCCGCGCCGGCACCGGGCAGTTCCCGGGCCCCGACTTCGAGGACGGCAAGCTGCTCTTCAGCGACTTCCTGAACCTGTTCGTGTTCAACGCGAAGGAAGGCATCGGCGCCGTCATGAAGGCGCTGTCGAACAAGGGCCTGTTCCAGAGCCTCGCGGAGCCGAACCTGATCGCGGTTGACGGCAAGGAAGCCAGCTTCCTCGCCGGAGGCGAGTATCCGTACCCCGTGGCGACGCCCACCTCGGGCGCCGTCGCGATCTCGATCATGTTCAAGGAGTTCGGCGTCCGCCTGAACTTCACGCCCACGATTCTCGGCGACGAGATGGTGCGTCTGAAGGTCCGGCCGGAAGTGAGCGCCCTGGACTTCAGCAACGCGATCACGCTCGAAGGGTTCCGCGTGCCGGCGCTCTCGACCCGCCGCACGGAGACGGAAGTCGAGCTGCAGAACGGCCAGACCTTCGCCATCGCCGGATTGCTGAACAACACGCTGAACCAGTCGATGTCGAAGGTTCCCGGCATCGGTGACATCCCGATCCTCGGGCTGCTGTTCCGCAGCCGGGCGCACCAGAAGAACCAGACCGAGCTGGTCGTGATGATCACCCCCTACATCGTTCGCCGCGGATCGCACGGCGTGTCCGAGGGTCTGCCGAACATGGTTGCGCCCTTCATCGGCCCTCCCAACAAGACGATCGCGCCGCCGCCGGCGTATACCAACTCGCCGCGCTACGGCGCATCGCAGCCGGGGAGCGAGGTGTCGGTTCAGCCGAAGCAGGCGCCCGCGCAGCAGCCCGCGGTGAGCGCCCCGCCGCAGCAGCCGCAGCGCGCCACGCAGCCGGTATCGCCCGCGCCGGTGCAGAAGGCGGAAACGCCCGCCGCGGCCGCGCCGCAGGCCAGGGCCCCGTCGAAGAAAGAGCTGAAGCAGATCGAGGAGGCGCGCAAGCGCGAGCAGGAGCAGCGCGCCCTCGAGGCGAAGCGCCAGGCGGAGGCGGAAAAGGCCGCCGCCCGCGCCGCGGCCGAACAGAAGAAGCAGCAGGAAGAGGAAGCGCGCGCCGCGCTGAAGAAGGCCGAAGAGGACAAGAAGAAGCTCGAAGCGGCCGCGAGCGAGCAGGCGAAGCGCGACGCCACGGTGGCGAGGAAGGCGGCCGAGGACCGGAAGAAGGCCGAAGAGGACCGCAAGAAGGCGGAGGAGCAGCAGAAGAAGCTCGCCGCCGAAGAGGCCAAGCGGCAGAAGGCGCTTGCCGAGGCCGAAGCGAAGCTGAAGGAGGCGCAGAGTGCGTACGAAGCGGTCGTCCGCGCCGCGCCCAATACCAGGCCGATCCCCTGAAGGGGGCCTGGGGAGGCTGATCATGCGGAGCAGGCACGTGTCCGGGCGGAACCTGTATCGCAACGAGCGCGGGATGTCGCTCGTGTTCGTCGGGGTCGGGTTCCTGGGATTCGTCGCAGCCTCGATGCTGGCGATTGACGTCGGCATGCTGATGGCGGCCCGGGCCGAAGCGCAGAACGCGGCGGACGCCGGCGCGCACGCCGGCGCCACCGCCCTGGCCTTCGACGATTACGACGATCGATCGCTGACCGGCCCGGCGGTCACCAACGCGGTGGCGCGCGCGAAGGCCAACCTCGTCATGAGCGTGGAGGTGTCGGTCGACCCGTCGCAAGGCGACGTCACCTTCGAGGAGGGCTCCTTCGGGGAGATGAACCGCGTCAAGGTGACCGCGCACCGGACCTCCGCGCGCTCCAACCCGGTCGGTCTGTTCATCGCGAGGATCTTCGGGACCTCCACGTCCGATATCGCCGCAACGGCAACCGCGGAAGCCTCGCCGGCCGACGCGATGGATTGCGTCCTGCCGTTCATGATTCCCGATCGCTGGGACGAGAAGACGAGCCCGCCGTTCAACTCGATGACGAGCACGTTCGAGATGTTCACCAACAAGGGGGCTCCGCTCAACCCGGCCGATGTTTACATCCCCGCGACCGAGGACAACTACACCGGCTACGACCCCGTTCTCGACCGTGGCACGAAGGTCATCCTGAAGGCGAGCAACGACACGCAGGTGTCGCCGAGCATCTACAACCCGATCGTCATCCCCGGTTATCCGCGCGGTGCGGACGAATACCGCGCCGCGATCGCGAGCTGTGCCCACGCGGAGTTTGAGTGGGACCAGCCGATCACGGTCGAGCCGGGCAACATGGTGGGCCCGACCAAACAGGGGATCGAGGATCTCGTCGCCAAGGATCCGAACGCGGTCTGGAACGAGGGCTGCCAGTGCGTGCAGAACAGCGCGTTCCCCATCAGCCCGCGCGTCCGGCCGATCCCGCTGTACGACCCGGAGTACTTCGCACGGGGGAAGAGAGAAGGGCGCTACGCGGACTTCAAGGTCGCGAATTTCCTCGGCGTGTTCGTCGCCGGCATGGTTGGCAACGACGTGATCGCCTACATCACGCCGATCGGCGGCGGCTCGGGATCGTCGGGGGGACCGGCGCCGAAGAACGCGTTTCCGTACGCGATCCGCATCGTCAAGTAACCGGATGTAGACACACGCGGACGTCGCAACAGATCGTTGGCCACGCGGCTCCGGAGGGCCGCAAAGCCATGGCACAACTCGCTGCACTGATCGTCTCGTCCGACGACGAGTTCCGCAGGCAGGCATCGACCCTGCTGCGGGCCGGCGGAGTTCCCGTCGGCATCATCGAAGAGCGCGCCGGCACGACGTCCCATCCGGACGTCGCCGTCGTGGACATCCGCTACGACACGTCGTCCGGCATGGCGGCGATCGAGCGGCTGCGCGCCGGCACGCCGGCGCTGGCCATTTTCGCCGTCGCCGCCGCCGCCGAGCCTGAACGGATCCTCCAGGCGATGCGCGCCGGGGCGAACGAGTTTTTCGCCTGGCCCACCGACTTCAACACGCCCGCGGCGCGCTCGATGCAGGAGGCGTTTCAGGGGGCCGTCCGCCGCACCGCCGCGCGCCGGGAGGCCACCGTCGGCGCGGGCAAGCAGGCGTGCGTCACCCACGTGTTCCTCGGCGCGAAAGGGGGCTGCGGGACGACGACGGTGGCGGTGAACACGGCCGTCGAGCTGATGCGCCTGACCAAGCGGTCCACGATCGTCGTGGACTTCAAGCAGTCGCTCGGCGAGGTGGCGCTGTTCCTGGGGGTGCGGCCGCGCTTCACGATCCTCGACGCGATCGAGAACCTGCACCGTCTGGACAAGGACTTCCTGAAGGAGCTGGCGGCCAGGCACAAGTCCGGGCTCGACATCCTCGCCGGCTCGGAGCAGTTCGACCGGCCGAACGCGGGCGATGCCGCGCCGATCGAGGAGCTGCTGCGGGTGCTGACCAAGGTGTACGACTACGTGGTCATCGACGCCGGCAACACCATCAACGCGATCTCGATCGCGGCGCTGTATGCCGCCGACACGATCTTCCTGGTCGCCAACCCCGACGTCCCCTCGATCCGCAACGCGCAACGCCTCGTCGAACGCGTCCGGCAGCTCGGCGCGGGCAGCGAGCGGGTGCGCATCCTGCTGAACCGGGTCACCGACCAGCACATGATCGCGCCCAAGCAGATCGAAACGGCGCTCGGCTACTCGATTCACCACTCGTTCGCGAGCGACTACCGCACCGTGGCGACCGCGCTCAATTCCGGCGTGCCGCTGTCGATGACCGACAACTCGGAGATTGCCGAGCAGTTCGGTGCGTTCACGCGGCAGCTCGTGGGCCTTGAACAGCAACAGGCGGAACCGGTGAAGAAGGCGCGGTTCCTGGGGATTCTGTAAATGTCGTCCATCAACTCCGTCAGCTCGCCATCCGCGCCAGGGGCGCCTCGTCCCCCGGCGCCGACGCACCGCCCGCAGTACATCGAACTGAAGGCGAACGTCCACCGGAAGCTGCTCAACCGGCTGAATCTCGAGGCGCTGGCCACCGCCGATCGCGCGCGCGCCGAGGGGGAGATCAGGTCGCTGCTCTTCGAGCTGATTGCCGAAGAGAACATGCCGCTCAGCATGGGCGAGCGCGACGCGATCCTCGGCGACGTCCTCGACGAGGTGTTCGGCTTCGGCCCGCTCGAGCCGATCATGCGCGACCCGACGGTCACCGACATCCTGGTGAACACCTACAACCAGGTGTACGTCGAGCGCGGCGGCAAGCTCGAGCGGCTCGCCACCGGCTTCCAGGACGACAAGCACCTGATGCGCGTCATCGACCGCATCGTCAGCGCCGTCGGCCGCCGCGTGGACGACAGCTCGCCGATGGTGGACGCGCGCCTGCCGGACGGCTCGCGCGTCAACGCGATCATCCCGCCGCTCGCCGTCGACGGCCCGCTGCTCTCGATCCGCCGCTTTCCGGCCGAGCGCCTGCAGGCGGAAAACCTGGTGACGCTGCGCGCGATCACGCGCCCCATGCTCGAGTTCCTCGAGCACTGCGTCCGCTCGCGCCTCAACATCATCATCAGCGGCGGCACCGGCTCCGGCAAGACGACGCTGCTCAACATCCTCTCGAGCTTCATCTCGGAGCGCGAGCGCATCGTGACGATCGAGGACGCGGCGGAATTGCAGCTCCACCAGGAGCACGTCGCGCGGCTGGAGACCCGGCCGCCGAACGTCGAGGGCAAGGGGGCCGTGCGCCAGCGCCAGCTCGTCATCAACGCGCTTCGCATGCGCCCCGACCGCATCGTCATCGGCGAGGTCCGCGGCGAGGAAGCGCTCGACATGCTGCAGGCGATGAACACCGGCCACGATGGATCGCTGACGACCGTCCACGCCAACACGCCGCGCGACGCGCTGTCGCGTATCGAGACCATGATCTCCATGGCCGGGATGAACCTGCCGGAGCGCTCGATGCGGCAGCAGATCGCGTCGGCCATCCAGGTGGTCGTGCAGGGGGCCCGCATGAGCGACGGCACCCGCAAGATCACGAGCATCTCCGAGATCACGGGCATGGAAGGCGACGTGATCACGATGCAGGACATCTACGTATTCGAGAAGCTGGGGATCACCCAGGACGGCAAGGTGATCGGGCGGTTCCGCGCGACCGGCGTGCGGCCCAAGGTCTGCGAGCGCCTCAAGGCGTCCGGCGTCCACCTGCCGCCGAACATGTTCGAAGGCATTACCGAGGTGAAGTGATGAACGTCCTGCTGCTGCTCCTCATCTTCCTGTTCGGCGCGGGGCTCGCGCTGCTCGGGTACTACCTGTTCATGAAGATGCCCGAGGCGATGGCTGAGAAGCGCATGGAAGAGCGCCTCGCCCAGCTCCAGGGCTACGACGAGGACGAGAAGGCCGCCAAGCCCGAACTGATCAAGGCGATCAAGGAAGGGCCGATGCCCGGCCTCGACCGCCTGATCGGCCAGAGCGCGAGAGGGAACGCGTTCAGCCGGTGGATCGAGCAGTCGGGCATGAGGAAGGCGAGCGCCAGCGGCGTCATCCTGACCGGATTCGCCCTGGCCTCGCTCGGCGCCGTGTCCTCGATCGTGGTGCTGCACAACGCGGCGACGCTCCCGATCGGAGCCGCGGCCGGCTTTGCGCTCCCGTTCGTCGTGCTGCGCCAGAAGCGCGTCGCGCGCCTGCGGAAGTTCGAAGAGCAGTTCCCGGAGGCGCTCGACCTCATCAGCCGCGCGCTCAAGGCGGGTCACGCCTTCGCGAGCGGCCTGAAGATGGCCGCCGACGAGCTGGAAGATCCCGTCGGCCCCGAGTTCCGCAAGACATTCGACGAGCAGAACTTCGGCCTGCCCATGAAGGACGCGCTCGAGAACCTCACCCACCGCGTGCCGCTGCTGGACGTGAAGTTCTTCGCGACCGCCGTGCTGATCCAGCGGGACACCGGCGGCAACCTCGCCGAGATCCTCGAGAATCTCGCGCACGTGGTGCGCGAGCGGTTCAAGATCCTGCGGCAGGTGCGCGTGTACACGGCGCACGGCCGTTTCACCGGCTACGTGCTGCTCGGCCTGCCGATCGGCCTGGCCGTCGCGCTCTCGTTCATCAACCCCGATCACATGAACCTGCTCTTCCGCGAGCGCATGGGCCAGACCATGCTCATCGGCGCGGCGGTGATGCAGACGATCGGCTATTTCTGGATCCGCCAGGTCATCAAGATCGAGGTGTGACGTGTCGATGCTGATTCCGATCCTCGTCTTCCTCATCGGCACCGTGCTGATCGGCTTCACCGCGATGGCGGTGCTGGGGCGCAGCGGCGGCGCCGCGGTGGCGATCGACCGGCGCCTCGAGGAGATCGCGTCGTTCCACGAAAGGCCGGAGGAGCGCCGTCCGCGCTTCAAGTCGCTGGTGGGCGCGCTCAAGCGCCTCGGCGAAAAGGCGCCGAGATCGCCGCGCGAGATGGGCACGCTGCGGCTGCGCCTCGTGCAGGCGGGCTTCCGCCGCGACGAGGCGCTCACGGTGTTCTTCGGCATCCGCGTGGCCTTCTCGCTCGTCGTGTTCGCGGTGCTCTCCTCGCCGATCGTCGGGCGCCCGAACGTCGCGCTGGCCATCGGCGGCGCCGGCGTGGGCTGGCTGCTGCCCGGCATGGCGCTGGCGCGCATCGCCAAGCGGCGGCAGCACCGGATCCGGCTGTCGCTCGCCGACGCGCTCGACCTGATGGTCGTCAGCGTGGAGGCGGGCCTCGGCCTCGACCAGGCCATCGCGCGCGTCGCGCAGGAGCTGGCGTTCGCCTACCCCGATCTGGCCGACGAGCTGCGGCTGATCAACCTCGAGCTGCGCGCCGGCAAGCCGCGCGCCGAGGCGCTCCGCAACCTCGCGGATCGCACGGGCGTGGACGACCTGAGCTCCCTGGTCACGATGCTGATCCAGACCGACAAGTTCGGCACCAGCGTCGCGCAGTCGCTGCGCGTGCACTCGGACACCATGCGCACCAAGCGCCGGCAGCGCGCCGAGGAGGCCGCCGCGAAGACCGGCGTCAAGATGGTGTTCCCGCTCGTGTTCTGTATCTTCCCGGCGATCTGGGTCGTGACCATCGGCCCGGCCGCCATCAAGTTCGTGCAGGTCCTGTTCCCGATCATCGACAACACAGGCCGATGACCCCTGACCTGCTGCGGAGTGCTTCGCCCGGCGATACCGGCTTCTTCGTGCGCAACACGGACTCCGGTCTGCTGCTCGCGCAGAGCCTGGAAATCGCCGCCACCCGGTCGGCGCGACGCCGCGGCCTGATGGGCCGCGACGCGCTCGCGCCTGGCGATGCGCTCTGGATCGTGCCGAGCCGCGGCGTGCATACCTGCGGAATGCGCTTCGCGATCGACGTGGTTGCGCTCGACGCGCGAGGCGTCGTCGTCGACGTCGTCACGGACCTCCGGCCGTGGCGTCTCCGCTTGCCGCGGCCCGGCACGCTTGGCGTGCTGGAGCTGCCGGCAGGAACGGTGCGCATGTCGCGCACGCGGCTCGGTCACCGGATTTCGTTCGACCGGGCGGATGCCGCCGCCCGCAGCGATGAGCGGAGAGCGTCATGAGTGTTGCCGTGGCCGATAAACCCGCCGCGCCGGTGCCGGCGCCCCCGGCGACGCTCGCCGCCTCGGGGTTGAAGGCGGAACACATCCTCGAACTGGTCGTGAAGACGATGGTCGGCGGCGAGGTGAGCGGGAGCGGCCTCGCCGAGCGCCTGCGGCTGCCCTACGCGCTGATCGAGCCGGTCATCGAGCACGCGCGCGCCGAGAAGCTGATCGAGGTGAAGGGGGCCGGCGGCGCCGGCACCGCCGGCTACAAGTACGCGCAGACCGACCTCGGGCGGGAGCGCGCCCTGCGGTTCATGGACATGTGCAGCTACATCGGCCCGGCGCCGGTGCCGCTCGCCCAGTACAACGACTACGTCCGCGCGCAGGCCGCGTCGCGCGGCTACATGGACCGGCAGCGGATCGGCTCGGGGTTCGACGGCCTCATCGTCAACCCGGACATGTTCGAGCAGCTCGGGCCGGCCGCCAACTCCAACAAGTCGATCTTCCTGTACGGCCCGCCGGGAAACGGCAAGACCGTGCTCGCGCAGGGGCTCGGACGCTCCCTCGGTGGACAGGTCTACGTGCCGAACGCGATCGACGTGGACGGCCAGATCATCACCATGTTCGACCCGGTGAACCACCAGCGCGTCGCCTCGAAGGGTGACGCCAGCTGGCTCCTGGCGTCCAACGTCAGCCACGATCGCCGCTGGGAGCTGATCGAGCGGCCCGTGGTCGTGGTCGGCGGCGAGCTGACGCTCGACATGCTCGACCTGAGCTTCAACCACATCGCGAAGTTCTACGAGGCGTCGATCCAGTGGAAGTCGAACTGCGGCGTGTTCGTCGTCGACGACTTCGGCCGCCAGCGCGTGCCGGCCCGCGACCTGCTGAACCGGTGGATCGTGCCGCTCGAGAGCCGCGTGGACTTCCTCACGCTGCACACGGGACGCAAGTTCGAGATCCCGTTCGACGTGCTGATCATCTTCGCGACCAACCTGAAGCCGGAGTCCCTCGCGGACGAGGCGTTCCTCCGCCGCATCCCGTACAAGATCTACGCGAAGAACCCGACGCTCGACGAGTTCAGCCGCATCTTCGAGCTGAACTGCCGGAAGCGGCACCTCCAGTACGACCCCGCGTTCGTCGAGTACCTCACGCGGCGCTACTACCAGCCGCGCGGGCTGCAGATGCGGGCGTGCCACCCGCGCGACATCATCGAGCAGGTGCTCGACATGTGCCGCTTCCAGGGGCGCGAGCCTGTCATCACCCGCGAGCTGCTGGACGCGGCCTGCGAGAGCTACTTCCTCGACGAACAGAAAAGCGAGCGCGCGAACAAGGAAGGCATGGCGTGACGTTCATGACCGCTCCAGCCCGCGCCATCGGCCGCTGGCTCGATGGCAATGGAGCCGCCGTGTCCCGTCGTCGCGAGCAGATCGCGCCGTCGCCGGCCCGCCGCCGCAGCGACCGGCTCGCTGATTTCGCCGGCCGCGCGGTCGTGGTCGCGCTCTTCACGCTCTTCGTGGTGGCCATCCTGATGGATTTCAGCCGGACCGGGCGGCTGACGGGGTTGCTGCTCGTCACCGGCGAGGCGCTCGTGGTCATCCTGACGCTGTTCCGCCGATCCGCCGCGTGGATCGACCGCAGCTGGCGCGCGCGCCTGCTCACGGCGCTGTCGCTCGCCGGACCGCCCCTCATGCGGCCGGCCCCGAGCGCCGGCCTGCTGCCCGACGCCGCGACCGCGGCGTTCTCGGCAATCGGCCTGTCGATTGTGATTGCCGGCAAGCTGTCGCTCGGCAGGAGCTTCGGCCTGATGCCGGCCAACCGCGGGGTGGTCAGCGGCGGGCTCTACAGGCTCGTACGCCACCCGATCTACGCGGGCTACCTCCTCACGCACGTCGGCTTTCTTGCCGCGCACGCCACGGTGTGGAACCTGTCACTGATGGCCGCCGCCGACCTGGCGCTGCTGGTCCGTGCGATCCAGGAGGAACGCACGCTCGCCCTCGATCCGTCCTACGTCGCGTACCAGCGGCGGGTGAGGTGGAGGGTGCTGCCGGGCGTGTTCTAGAAAATAAGTGTGACAGTCACACTTTCCGAAGCAGCGGCCGAGGAAAGTGTGACTGTCCCACTTATTTCCTTCGTATCTTCACGACGGTCGCGCCCAGCTGCGACTCCGGCGCGTCGTGGAACGCCTCCACCAGCGGATGGCCGCGAAGCAGCCGCTGCACGGCCGCCCGCTGCACGCCGACGCCCCTGCCGTGAATCAACCTGACTTCCCTGAAGCCCTTCCCATGCGCCGCGTGGAGGTACTCCTCGACGACCGACGGAATGTCCTCGGGCCGGAATGAGTGGAGGTCGATCGAGTCTTCGATAGGGACTTCGTGCACGTTGTCAGAGGCCAGAGGCCAGCTCGTATTTCACCGTGACGGTCGTCTTGATGCCGCCGCGCGGTGTGAAGTCGCCGGTGACCGTCATGCGCCGCGGCGCGCACGCGGCCACCAGGTCGTCGAGGATCGCGTTGGTGGCCGCCTCGTAGAAGATGCCCTTGTTCCTGAACTCGAGCAGGTAGTACTTCAGGGCCTTCAACTCGAGGCAGCGCGCGCCGGGCACGTAGGTGATCCGGATCTCGCCGAAGTCGGGCAGGCCCGTCCTGGGGCACATCGACGTGAATTCCGGGCACCGGATGTCAATCTCGTAATCACGTCCCGGCTGGGGATTCGGGAACGTCTCGAGTGCGGGGGGCGCCATCCGGACATTGTACCATCCGCATTTCAGGCCTGTTTTTCAAGGGTCGGCGATTGACACCTTCAAACTTTGCGCGCTAGGATACGGCGGATTTCACAGATCGACTTCTTCTCTGCACAGCCGGCGGCGCGCGCGGCCGTGCTGCGGGGATCAAATTCAGCGCGCCGTTTGTAAGGGGGAGTTCGATATGGCCGACGCCCGGAGGATGGGCAAATCAGAACTGTTCGCGCACTTTGCCGAGCGGTTCGACATGAAGCGCGCCCAGGCGCGCGAGTTCTTCGACGAGATGATGGCGCTCGCGGAGAAAGAGCTCAAGCGTTCCGGCGAGTTCGTGCTGCCCGGGATGGTGAAGCTCGTCGTGCAGAAGCGCAAGGCGCGCATGGGCCGCAACCCCGCGACCGGCGAGCAGATCAAGATTCCCGCCAAGACCGTCGTCAAGGCGCGTATCGCGAAGCAGCTGAAAGACGCGGTCCTGCCGCGCAAGTAGCGTTCGGATCGAGAAGATCGCGCCGGAGGCGCCATGCCCTCCGGCGCGTCGCCTTATCCGGTTCCCGCGTCCGGTTCGAGCGGCAGTTCCACCGTGAAAATCGTTCCGCGTCCGGTCTCGCTGCGGACGCTGATCACTCCTCCCAACTGCTCGACCAGACGGCGCGAAATCGCCAGCCCCAGCCCCAGCCCACGGTTCTTCGTCGTGAAGAAATCCTCGAAGATCGTGTTCAGCCGCTCCGCCGGAATTCCCGTGCCGGTGTCGGACACGTGAATGCGCCCGCGCCCGTTCTCGCGCTCGCTGCTGACGACGATCGTGCCGCCGGGAGGAGTGGCCTGGATCGCGTTTTCAATCAGGTTGCGATAGACGCGTCCGAGCGCGTACTCGTTCGCCTGCGCCGGCAGCGGCTCGGGCGCGAGCTCCACCTCGAGCGTCAGGCCTGCCTCGCTGGCGGCCCCGCGCATGCCGTCGGCGACCGTACGGGCGTGGGCGTTCAAATCCATCGGCGTGCGCTCGAGCGGAATCGGCCGCGCGATGTTCTTGAGATCCTCGAGGACGTCCTTGACCGCCTGCGTCTCGCGCTCGACGGTCGTGCGGAACAGCGATCGGAACTCCATGTCGTCCCACGACATGAAGAGCAGCTTGCAGCCGTTGGCGATGTTCTGCACCGGGTGCGACAGATCGTGGACGAGGCCTGCGGCCACGCGCCCGAACGTCGCCTGCCGTTCCTGCCGCAGCAGCGACTCCTGCAGCTCGGCGAGGCGGTCGGCCATCGCGTTGAACGCGTCGCCGAGCTGCCTGAACTCGTCGCGGCCGCTGATCGAGACACGCGCGTTGAGCCGGCCGGCCGCGAGCGCCTCCGTGCCGCGCCTGAGCGCGAAGATGCGCCGGATGAACGAGCGGCTCCAGCCCGTGCCCACGATGATCGTGATCGCCAGCGCGGCGATGATGGCGCCGAGCAGCTGGCGCTCCACGCGGTGCGCGATCGCAAACGCCTCGTCGTGCGGCTGCTCGACGATGACCGCCCAGTCGTACGGACGGACCAGCGCGCCGGTGGCGAGCCTGGACCGGCCGTCCTCGTCCGTGTAGCTGGCCGACGCCGGGCGTCCCGCGCGCAGCGCCGCGGCGACCTCGTGCGCGGGCAGCAGCTCGCCGCGCGCGATGTGGCGCTTCTGGTTCGGATCGCCGTGCGCCACGAGGCGTCCGTCCGAGGACAGCAGCGCGGCGTAGCCGTGGTGGCCGACCCGGATGCGGTCCACCATGCGCCACAGCTCCTCGAGCCGCAGCTCGCCGACGATCCAGCCGCCAGGAGCGTCCGCGCTCGGCGGCATCGGCACGGCGATTGTCGTCGTCGGCAGGAGGTCCTCGTCGATGGCAATCGGCGCCACGCGGACGTCGCGGGCGCTGGCCGCCGCGGGCGGCTTCAGGCCGGGTGCGCCGATGCGGCTGGTGGCGATGACCGTCCCGTCCGGCGCGAAGAAGCTGATCTCGCGGAACTCGGGAAATTCGAGGACGAAGTTCTTGGCGACGCGGTCCTGCTGCCAGGGGTTGAGGCGCGTGCCGTTCAGCTCGGCGCCGATCGCGCGCAGGACCGCGATGCTGTTGGCGACATACGCGCTGATCTGCTCGGCCGCCCTCGTCGCCACGTTCAGGTTCCCCTCGATGACCGACTCGCGGGTGCCGTTGCGCAGCGAGTTGATGGACACCAGCGCGAACAGGACGAGCGGCACGACGGCCGCCGTCATGAGGAGGAGAATGAGCTTGGCGGTGATCCCGCGCATTTACCTGCCGGCGGGGCGCCAGAGGCGCAGGTTGCTGCCCATGATATCCGCGCCCTTCTCGACCGGAACCTCGAAGCGCCTGCTCACCGCGCGCGCCGCCTGCGGCCAGGCGATGAAGATCGCAGGCGGATCATCGGCCATCCGGCGGTACACATCCGCAATCGCGCGCTTGAGGTCCTCTTCAGTTTCCGCCAGGTGCATCGCGTCAAGCTCGCGGTCCGCGCCGGAGTAACCGTGACGGATCCAGGGCTCCGATCCACGCGAGGGCGAGCGCCAAAAGCCATACACCCAGCTCGGAGTTTGTGCGAGGAATTCAAATAAAGCGGTTTCGAAACGGCCGGTCGAGAGCCGCTCAAGAAACTCTTGCGGAGCGACGAGCTCCAGTTGCATGTCGATGCCACTATCGACGAACTGCTTCTGAAGCATGAGAGCCAATCGCTCGAAAGGTTGTGTTTCGAGATTCGCCGGGACAAGACAGCGAAACCGCAGTCGCGCAGCGGAGCCCGGTCGCAACGTGTCGAGTGGCGCTGGCGTGTCCGCGCTGTCCGGCAGCGAGAGGCGAAGCCCCTTGACCCTCCAATGTTCCGGTGACAATGGCCCGTCGGCGACTCGCCCACGACCTCGATACGCAAACCTGACAATCGATTCACGGTCGACAATACGATTAAGCGCTCGCCGTACCCGCTTGTCTGTCAAGTGCGGCGTCTTGACGTTGAAGAATAGTGTCGCGAGGTACGGCCGCAGAAACGGATAGACCCTTACTCGCGAGTCCCGTTCCAGGAACTCCACAGCTTCTCTGCCGACGTCGTATTGCGCGTCGATTTCTCCGCGCATCATCGCGGCCCATGTAGCGCGCTGCGACCGAAACGTCGTGAACCTGACAGCATCAATGCGGGGCCGCCCGCGATAGTAGTGGTCGAAGACGTGAGCCGTGAATCCGTCGTTGTTCACGGGACCGACGCGGAATGCACCAGCCGCCGCTCCCTCAGTTCCTTCGCCGAGATTCACTTGTGCCAAATCTTCGAGCAGCGACAGTCTTGCACTCCGGATGTGCAGAAGGAATCTTTGTGCGTCGACCGCAACAATGTCTTCGATTTCCTGGAAAGTCGGATGGAGACGCAGCTCATCCGGATCGCTGAGCGCCGCGCGAAGTAACGGGATCAGAGAAGCTGCTGTCCCGGGTCTGTCGTCGTGAAAGCGAATGCCAGGTGCAAGCGTGAAAAGCCACCCACGAGGGTCTAACGAGCGGACCCACGACTGGGCCATGCCAGGTCCAATCCGGCCGTTTGAGGAGACGGTGAGCAGCGACTCTGAACGGAGTGCTTCGGCGGCGGGAATGACGCCAATCCGAGCCGAACGCCCAGTGGGAATGGACAAGCCTATCCGCACCGTAACGGGTTGTTGCGCGCCGGCCGAAAGGACGTGGGCCAGCACGCAGCAGGCAAGTACAGCCACAAACGCGCCTGCGGATCGCGTCGACCGCAGCCGGGCGAAGGGTAGCTGCAAAAAGCGAGGCGGACGCGAGCCCAGTCGAAGAAAGGAAAACAAGGAAGGAGACTCTCTAAGAATGCTCCTTCCGCCTAGCGTGTGTAAAGCGGCAGGCGCCGACTACTTCCTCACTTCTTCTGGCACGTCAATCATGAACGGGCACGGCTGCGGCGCGGTCTTGCTGTTGCTCTTCTTGACGATGATGATCTTCGACATTGCGGCCTCCTGCTCCGGTTCGGGAGCGGTTGTTGAGTGCGCCCTCCCTCGAGGGCGCGGTTGGGGTACGGGTTAACTTGCCAGGGCTGGCGCCAGCACCGTGGATGCCGCTTCGCGCGCCATGGCGGCGACGCCCTCCTCGAAACTCTTCTTGTGACAGTTCGGCTTGTTGATGTCGCCGAACTCCGCGTGCGCCGCGACGGTGCACCCGCCGGCGCACACCGGGATGAACGCGCAGTCGCGGCACTCCTTCCACGCCGCGAGCCGCTCGAATGCCGATGAGGTCCGCGCGTGCGAGCCGTCCTGTCGGCCGTCGATGTGCCCCACCGACTGGCGGCGATCGCCGGTGAAGCCGGGGCACGCGTAGAGCGAACCATCGGGCCCGATGGTGTGCGACTCGTTGCGGTGGATGTCGCACGGCCCCATGTGCACGCCGTCCACCGTGCGGAACCCGTGGCGCTTCGTCTCTTCGCGCAGCCACGACGTCTTCTCGTCGAGCAGGTTGCAGCCGTCGCATCCCTTCGCGGCGCCGGTCCCGGCCACCGTCATGCAGGTGCCCCCGAGCGGCCTGCCCGCATCGCCCGGCCTGCCCGACGCGCCCACCGGCGTGAGCGGGATGAACCCCTTCGGCGCCCTGGCGCCTGTCGACGCCTGCCCCGGCCTTCCCGGAGCCTGCGCCGCGACACTCGGGGAGCGGACGATCGGTTTGAACGCCACCTTCGCGATGCGCCCGGCGAAGTCCTGCCCGCGCAGGAACTCGAGCAGCGCCGGATAGCTGTCCACCGACTCCTCGTCGAAGTTGCCGCCGATGGAGATCGAACAGAGGTCAGCCACCTCGCGCACGTTGCGGACGATGCGGTCGAACGTGCCCTGGCCGCCGCGGAGCGGGCGCAGGCGGTTGTGCGTGTCACGGTCGCCGTCGAGCGTGACCTTGATGCCGGTCAGGCCGTGGGGGAGCAACCGCTCGACGATCGCGCGCGTGAGCAGCAGGCCGTTGGTGATGAGGCTGATCGTCATCTCCACGCCGCGCGCGCGCGCGGCCGCGCTCGTCCGCTCCGCCAGGTCATAGGCCGCCGGCAGATTCAGCAGCGGCTCCCCGCCGAAAAACATCAGCGCGAATTTCCTCGGCCGCACGGCGTCCAGCCGCCGCTCGATCCAGCCGGCCACCTGCGCCGCCGTCTCGAGCGACATCGTCTCGGCAAACCGGTTCCAGTCGCCGTGATCTCCCTGGTAGCAGTAGCCGCACGCGAAATTGCACTGCAAGGTGGTGAGGACCGTGACCCGGAGCACGTCGGAGGACTCGCGCACCTCGCGAAAGTACGCCTCAACCGCCCGGAGTTCCCGCGCTCGATCCTCGACCACGAAGCCGTTCTCGGCCAGTTCGTGCAGCGCCTGCCGCTCGTCGAACGGCAGCGTCGCGACGTCCACCTCCCCGAGGCGATCGAGCAGGGCGGCGACCTCGCCCGGCACGATCGCCTGCGCATCCGAGAACGTGTTCATCAGGAACACGCCGGGGCCGTCGGACAGAGGCACCTGGACGTTGAACATCGATGGCTGCATAGCGTCGGGCTCTTCGAAGAGAGGAAAGCCAGGAAGCGAGAAGGCGCGGGGAGCGCGCGTTCACGTGCCGAAAAATTCTGCAACCGATGTTCCAGTAAGCCCGAAGGTGGAAAACGTCAGGAAAGACGGCAGATCCGGCGTGTCATGTACGGCGGAGGCAGGCAGCAGCCGCGCGCGCGCGCGGGCAACCGGTTGGCCGGTGGGTAAGAGATTGCCTTTGATCAGAGCTCAGAGCGGCGACAGCAGGGTGGAATCTCGAATCGGCGCGTGTGCCCGGTAGCAGTCACACGCCTCTCGCTCCAGTCGCTTCCGGTTGAGTATGACGACGCGCCCGTGCTGATACCAGATCACGCCCGCCAGCTTCAGCTCAGAAGCCGCGGCCGTGACGCCAGTACGATGGATTCCCAGCACGCGAGCAATGCCCACCTGCGTCAGCCTGAGCCGGTTGGAGCGCGTGTGATCGCACACGGCCAGAAGCCAGCGCGCCAGTCGTTCGGGCGCGGTGTGGAACCGCTGACAGACGACAGACTGGGAGATCTGCGCCATGACGTGCTGCGTGTGGGCCAGCAGCACGCTCTGAAGAGCGCCTCGTCGCGTGGAGGCAGCGCGCAGAGCGTCGGATCGGATCCGGTGCGCCCTTCCCGTCACCTCCGCGACAACCCGGCACGCCGGCTCCCGGCCAGAAAACGTCAGAGGCCATCCAATCGCGCCTTCGTTGCCGACAGCGGCGAGCCCGACGGCATCGCCGCCGGGCGTCACCGCGAGGATTGATGTGAGCCCGCTTGTCGGGAAATACGTGTAAGGCGACCCGTCGCCGGCGTCGCACAGGATCTGACCCGGCGAGAACTCCACGCAGTCCATCTTGGCCGCCAGCCGATCACGTTCCTCGCTCTGGAGCGTCGCCAGCAGCAGGTTTGCCGCGAAGGTCGGCACCGGCTTCGCGGACGTCTTGCTGCTCACCCCGGCCACGCTGTCGCGCGTGGCGCGCCTGTCCATGTTGTTCTCCTGGTTCGGCCGGTCAGTGACGGCCCCGTCGCGAACCCGCGGGCGAGGGCTCGCGGCGGGGCACACGAAACCCGTTGATGCGGACTGCGACTAGAAGTCGCGTGTCCAGAGAAGATCGCCGTCAGCGGTGTACATGTTCGTGAGGTACCAGGAATTGACAACACCCCAATCCAGTATGTCCATCGTGCCGCCGGTCACCCGGAGACGCCCCTGCCTGTCAATCGCCGCGGCAGCCGCCGTCCAGTCTCTCGTGCGATCGGGTCCCTGGACCTGGTGGTTCCAGAGTTGGCTCCCGCGGCTGTCGTAGGCGACCAGCGCGAAATGCCCGTTGAATCCACGGACCACCAGACCTGCGACATACGCCCGGCCGCGGGAATCCACGGCTATCGCCCTGGGCGCCGCGTATGACGTGCCCTCGAACACCGCAGCCCACGACTGCCGGCCGTTCCGGTCGTACGCAATCGTGTGAAAACCCTGATCCTCGCGCGCGCCGGACCCGCTCACGTACACATTTCCTCCCTCGTCGACGGCGATCGCCTGAGGCACGTAGTTCCCCGATGAAGCGCCGTGATACCGGGCGATCCAGCTCGTTGTGCCGCTCGCGCTGATCTTGACGGTCGCGTAATCCGCCTCGTCGCATCCGGCACGCGCGACATCGCCTTCATCGTCGAAGGAGTAAGGCGTAGAGCAGCTGGCCCCGGTCACGTAGAGGTTGCCCGCCCGGTCGGCCGCCAGGCCGGTCGCCCAGCTCGCGAAACCGGCACCGTTCTGATACCGCGCCGTCCACTGCAACGCGCCGGACGTGTCGTAGCTCAGCGCCTCGTACGCAAAGTCCGAGCAGTTTCCTCTCGCGGTGACTTGCGCGCAGGTCGTGGCGGCCACATACAGAGCACCGGCGCTGAACGTCATGCCGCTGACGCCCAGGACCCCCCGGTCGCCGGTATAGCGGGCCGCCCATAGCTGCTCGCCGCTTTCAACGTCGTACTTGACCGTTGCGATCGCGAGGCGCGGGGTGCCCTGGCCGCCGTAACTCTGTCCCGTGACGTAGACGCCTCCATGGTGGTCGAGAGCGATCGCGAGCGGCTCGTTCTTCTGGTCTCCGTCGATGAGATAGCGGGCCGCCCACTGGAGCGTCCCGTTCGCGTCGTACTTGATCGTCGCGTACGCCCGCCTCGGCTGATCGACGGATGAGCCGGCAGAATTGTTCCCGGCGAGCCACACGGTTCCGGTCACGTAGACATTCCCGGCACGGTCGGTCGCGAGCGCCCGGGCGTGATCGAAGCACCCGAACGCGTCCTGATGCGATCGGGACCACACCTCGTCACCGTCCGGGGAATATTTGATCGTCACAAATGCGGAACCACGCGAGGCGCCCGATGCCTCGTCGTTCAATCTCTTGCCGCCCGTCACGTACGTGTAGCCGCGGTTGTCCACGCCGACGGCGGTCGCGAAGGTGATATTCATGCCGTGGTCCATGCAGGGCGTTGGCTCGCCGGCGGGCGGCGGTGTGAGCTGCGCGCGGGCCGCCCGTGCCGGGCACACCAGCATCGCCGCGGCCAGCAGGATCGCGCCGGCGCGGCCGAACGTGTCTCTTGATTCGCTCATCAGAATTCTCCAGTTGATTTCGTTGGGGGCGCAGGCTTCGCCTGTCACCGATCCATCGGGTGGGGTGCTGCAACTGTTCCCGGGTGAGACGCTGGCCTACCCGCAGGTGACCGAGCGCACGACATCCCGCGCGTCGAGCGTCAGGTTCAACCGCGAGCCGAGATATTCCATCGTGACGGGCTGATCGGGGCGGAGGAATCGCGCCGCTGCCGCACCAGCGGCCACACGCGCGCGCTCCAGCAGTTCATCGCTTGCCGGCTGGGCGACCGCCCATTGCGCCTTCCTGTCATCACAACCGCCCGTGGCGGGCGGATCCGCGGGATTGGGGGACGGAGGCGATGGAATCGGCCCGGACTGTGAGGCCTCTTGCTGTGAGGGTCCTCCTTCAGTCAGCGGGGAGGGGGACGACGGTGTCGCTTCGCGACACGCGCCCGTCAAATAACTTGCGGCGAGCACACTAGCCAGTAAGACCGTACGGCAATGCATCTAGCACTCCACGAAAACAGGTGGGCAGCTGGCATTGGCCGAATCTAGCACGGATCACGAGCGCGTTCGTTGAACTGTCGGCTAGTGGACACTCGCGGGAGGATGAGGATCTCCGGAACGCGAGCGAGACTAGCCCCCGCGGATCTTCCGGGCCAGCTCGCGAATCTCGAGCTTGCCCATCTTGAACTTCAACGTGCTCAGAGGCAGGCCGAGGTACTTGGCCGTGGCGGTCACGTTCCAATCGTTCCGCTCGAGCGCGCGGATGATGTAGTTGCGCTCGAAGGTATCGCACGCTTCCTGGAACAACGTGATGTTCGCCGCCCGCTTGTTGGTGTCCAGCTTGGCGAAGTGATACTCCAGCGGCAGGTCGTCGTCGGTGATCCAGTCCTTGTCGGACACGGCGACGAGCCGCTCGATCAGATTCTGGAGCTCGCGCACGTTCCCCGGCCACCAGTACGTGGAGAGCACGCGCAGCGTTGACTCGGCGATCCCCTCGACCGGCCGGTGGTACTTCGCCTTGAAGTGCTCGAAGAAAAACCGCGCGAGCACCGGCACATCCTCGAGCCGCTCGCGCAGCGGCGGGATCTTCATGGGGATCACGTTGATGCGGAAAAAGAGGTCCTCGCGGAACCGCCCGTCCTTGACGGCCTTCTGCAAATCCGTGTTGGTGGCGACAATCAGCCGGAAATCGGTGCGGATCGGCTTCGCGCCTCCCACGCGCTCGATCTCTTCCTCCTGGATGGCGCGCAGCAGCTTGGCTTGCAGGTCGAGCCTGAGGTCGCCAATCTCGTCGAGAAACAGGGTGCCGCCCGCGGCAAGCTCGAATTTTCCGAGTTGCTGCCGCGCCGCGCCCGTGAACGCCCCCCTCTCGTGGCCGAAGAGCGTGCTCTCCACCAGCTCGGAGGGGATCGCCGCCAGGTTCACGGGGATGAACGGCCCTTCCGATCGCTCCGACTCTCGGTGCAGCAGCCGCGCGATCAGCTCCTTGCCCGTGCCGCTCTCGCCGAGCACCAGCACCGTCGCCGAGAGCTTCGCCACCTTGTGCACCAGGTCGACGATGTCCTTCATCGGCTGGCTGTTGCCGACCACGAAGTCCAGCTCGGTCTGGTCTGCCACCTGCGCGCTCAGCGCGAGGACCTGGCGGTTCAGCTCCTGCCGCTCGCAGGCGTGCCGGACCAGCGAGCGAAGTCCCTCGGGGCTGAAGTCCTCGGTGATGTAGTGGAACGCGCCTCCCTTGATGGCCTGGACGATCACGTCCACGTCGCGGATCGCCGAGATCATCAGCACTTCGGTGAGGTTGAAGTTCTCGCGGATGATCCGCAGCAGCTCCAGCCCGCTGATGCCCCCCAGGTCCACGTCCACCAGCGCCACGTCCACCTGCTCGTGCTGCATCAGCGGCAGCGCGGCCTCGCCGCTCACGGCATGGGTGGACCGGAAATCCGGCCGCAGCGCGACGGCGATCCGGTTCCGCATCGACTCGTCGCGCGCAACGATGAGGACATTCCTGGGGCGGGGGGTCACGGGGGAATTCTACACAAGGCACAAGGCACGACGCACAAGGCACGAGGCACAAGGCAAAAACTCGGTCCTTTGACCCTCGTGCCTCGTGCCTGGCGCCTCGTGCCCCGTCCTTGAGCCTCGTGCCTCGGACTGATAACGTAGGGGGTTCATGTTGCTGTGGTTCATCGCAGCAGGGGGCGCGGTCGCAGGGGGCGTCGCGCTCGTCATCCTCGCGCTCTGGGCGCGCAGCCTGCGCCGGCGGATCGAGCATCTCAACCAGGCGTACTGGGAGCTGCGCTACCAGTACACGCAGCTCCGGGCCGACCTGGCGCGGCAGGACCTGCAGAAGGAAAAGACCGCGCCGCAACCCGAGGCGCGCGCCGACGTCAGCTTCGTCCCGCTGTCGTCGTTGAAGAAATAGTTCCAGCGAGGCACATCTTGGCGAACGAATACGACGTGATCATCATTGGAGCGGGCACCGGCGGCTACGTGGCCGCCATCCGTGCCGCCCAGCTCGGGCTCAAGACCGCCGTCGTCGAGCGGCAGCCATCGCTCGGCGGCACGTGCCTGAACTGGGGCTGCATCCCCACCAAGGCGCTGCTGGAGCACGCCCACGCGCTGAAAGTCGCGCAGGACTGGAAGGAGTGGGGCCTCACGCTCGGCCAGGCGGCCGTCGGCGTGGACATGAACCAGGTCCAGGCCCGCAAGGACAAGATCGTGAAGGGACTCACCAAGGGGATCGAGTTCCTGTTCAAGAAGAACACGATCGACTGGATCAAGGGCACGGGGCAGCTCACCGGCAAGGGGGGCGTCGAGGTCGTCGACGGCGACAAACAGTCGCTTCGCGCGAAGAAGGAAATCATCGTGGCGACCGGATCGGCGCCGCGGAGCGTCCCCGGCGTCGGGATCGATCGCAAGCGGATCATCACGAGCGACGAGGCCGTTGGCCTGCGGCAGGTGCCCAGGTCGATGGCCATCCTGGGCAGCGGTGCCGTGGGCGTCGAGTTCGCATCGATCTTCCGCCGCTTCGGCAGCGACGTCACGCTCATCGAGCTGCTCCCGCGCATCGTGCCGATCGAGGACGAAGCGATCTCCGCCGAGCTCGAGAAATCGTTCAGGAAGCAGGGGATCAAGGTGCTGACCGGCACGAAGGTCACCAAGGCCGCGCCGGGCGCCGCCGGTGTCGACCTGGAGGCGCAGACGCCTGACGGGAAGACTCAGAAGATCAGCGTCGAGTACCTTCTCGTGGCCACCGGGCGTGGGCCGGTCACCGACAAGCTGGGCGCCGCCGAGGCCGGGCTGCAGCTCGAGCGCGGGTACGTGAAGGTGGACGGGCAGTACCGCACCGGCGTTGCCGGGGTCTCCGCCATCGGCGACGTGATCACGTTCGCCAAGCCGGGCCACCCGCAGCTCGCGCACGTGTCGTCGGCCGAGGGGATCAACGTCGCCGAGCGAATTGCCGGCGGCGAGCAGGCCGTGCGCGCGATCAATTACGACCAGGTTCCCGGCTGCACGTACTGCGATCCCGAGATCGGCAGCGTGGGTCTCACCGAGGCCGAAGCGAAGAGGCGCGGCTACGACGTCCGGGTGGGGACGTTCCCGTTCTTCGTGCTGGGCCGCGCGAAGATCGCGGGGGAGACGGAAGGATTCGTGAAGATCGTCGCCGAGAGGAAGTACGACGAGATTCTCGGCGTGCATATGATCGGGCCGCGCGCCACCGAGCTGGTCGCGGAGGCCACGATGGCGCTTCGGCTCGAGTGCACGGTGGAGGAGCTGATTCGCACGATCCACGCGCATCCGACGATGGCCGAAGCGGTGGGCGAAGCCGCGCACGCGACGCACGGCGCGGCGATACATATGTGATCAGAGGCAGGGGCCAGGGGAAACGGTGGATACGGCGACGAGCGAACGGTCGGTGACGGCGCTGTCCCGCGAGCAGTTGCTCGAGATGTACGGCTTCGTACGCCTGACGCGGGACGTGGAGGAGCGGCTCACGATCCTCTTCCGGCAGAGCAAAGTCATCGGCGGCCTCTATCGCAGCCTCGGACAGGAAGGGGAGTCGGTCGCCGCGGCGTACGCGCTCGAGGCGACCGATGCGGTGCTGCCGCTCATCCGCAACCTCGGCGCCCTCATCACGATGGGCGTGCGCCCGCGCGACATCTTCGCCCAGTACATGGCCAAGGGCCCTTCGCCGAGCCGCGGCCGCGACTTGAACATCCATTTCACGCATCTCCCGCATCCTGGCGCGAAGGAGCCGGTGCTCGTCGGGCCGATCAGCATGCTGGGCACGTCGATTCCCGTCGCCGCCGGGATCGCGCTGGCGGCGAAGATGCGCGGCGAGCGCCGGGTGTCGCTCGTGTTCATCGGCGATGGCGCCATGAGCACGGGCACGTTCCACGAAGGCATGAACTTCGCCGCCGTGCAGAAGCTGCCGATGGTCGTGATCGCCGAGGACAACAAGTACGCCTACTCGACGCCGACATCGAAGCAATTCGCCGTACCGTCGATCGACCAGCGCGCCGCCTCGTACGGCGTGCCTCACGAGATGGTGGACGGCAACGACATGCCTGCCGTGTACGCGGCGGTGAAGGACGCGGTGGATCGCGCTCGCGCCGGCCGGGGGCCGGCGCTGATCGGCGTGGACACGATGCGGATGAGCGGGCACGCGCAGCACGACGACATGCGCTACGTCCCGAAGGCGCTGCTGGACGAGTGGGCGAAGAAGGATCCCGTTACGCGCTTCCGCGCGCGGCTCGTCGAGCAGGGGATTGCCACCGGGGCTGCGCTCGACGGGATCGACCGCCGGATGAAGCGATACGCCGCCGACGAGGCGGACCTCGCCGAGCAGATGCCGATGCCGGACCCCGCGGAAGTCGCGGCCGGAGTGTACCACGGCGATCACTCCGCCCCCAGAGTGGAGATCGTGCGCCAGTGGCGGTCGTGACATACCTCGAAGCGATCCGGCAGGCGCTCTTCGAGGAGATGGCGCGTGACGAGCGTGTGTTCGTGCTCGGCGAGGACGTCGGCGCGTACGGCGGCGCGTTCAAGGTGACCGAGGGACTGCAGGAGCAGTTCGGCGAGCATCGCGTGATCGACACGCCCATCGCGGAAGCCGCGATCGTCGGCTCGGCCATCGGCGCGGCCTACATGGGCATGAGACCGGTGGCGGAGCTGCAGTTCATCGACTTCATCAGCGCGTGCTTCGACATGCTGACGAACTTCGCCGCGAAAAGCCGCTACCGGACCGGCGCCGGGGTGCCCATCGTCGTCCGCGGGCCGATTGGCGGCGGCGTCGGCGGCGGCCCGTTTCACTCGTTGAACCCCGAAGCGTTCTTCCTGAACACACCGGGGATCAAGATGGTCGAGCCGGCGACGCCCGCAGACGCGAAGGGACTGCTCAAGGCGGCAATCAGGGACGAAGACCCTGTCCTGTTCTTCGAGCACAAGTTCCTTTACCGGCGCCTGAAGGAAGACGTGCCGGAAGGGGACGCCGCCATCGTGCCGATTGGCAGGGCGGCCGTCAGACGCGAAGGCAGCGACGCGACGATCGTGACCTTCGGCGCGATGGTGCAGACCGCGCTCGAAGCGGCGAAACAGCTGGAGCACGAGGGCGTCGGCGTCGAGATCGTCGATCTCCGAACGCTTGCACCGATCGACCGCGAGACCGTGCTGGCATCCGTGGCGAAGACCAGCCGCGTGTTGCTCCTGCACGAGGCGACGCTGACCGGCGGGATCGGCGGCGAGCTGGCGGCGATCGTCGCCGAGGAAGGTTTCGAGTACCTCGACGCGCCGATCGCGCGGCTCGGCTCGGTCGACGCCCCGGTGCCCTACGCGCCGCCGCTCGAGGCAGCGTTCCTGCCGAGCGCCGCGAAGGTTGTGGAGCGGGTCAAGGCCTTGGTGAAATACTAGTTCGGAAGCGTACCTGGTACCTGGCCTCTGGAGAACACATGGCAAGCGACGTCCTCATGCCCCAGATGGGCGAGTCCATCGCCGAGGGCACCATCGTCCGGTGGATCAAGAAAGTCGGCGACACCGTTGACCGCGACGAGCCGCTGTTCGAGATCTCGACCGACAAGGTGGATGCGGAGATCCCCTCGCCGGCGGCGGGCGTGCTCCTCGAGATCAATGTGAAGGAAGGGGAGACGGTTGCCGTCAACTCGGTCGTGGCCAAGATCGGCGCTGCCGGGGAAAAGGCTTCGCCGGCGCCGGCCGCGGCGACACCGCCGCCTGCGGGCGGCACGGCGGCCACCGAGCCGGCGCGCGCGGCCGCCGCGGCGGCCACAGGCACGCCCGCCCCGTCGAACGGCGGCGGCGCGTTGACGAAGGAAGAGCTGCGCCGTCAGAAATCCTCGCCGCTGGTCCGCCGCATTGCCGCCGAACACAACATCGACATCCGGTCGCTCTCGGGCACGGGCATCAGCGGCCGCGTCACGAAGAAAGACATCCTCGGCTACATCGAATCAGGCGCCCGTCCCTCGCCCGCGCCCGGCGCGCCGCCGCGACCCGCTCCTTCGCCCGCCACGCCTGCGTTCGGTCCCGGCGAGCGCGTCGAGATCGTGCCGATGTCCGTCATGCGGAAGAAGATTGCCGAGCACATGGTGCTCAGCGCGCACACCTCGCCGCATGTGTACTCGGTCTATGAGGTGGACTTCCATCGCATCTCGAAGCTGCGGGCGGCCAGAAAGGGGGAATACGAGCGCCTCGGCGCAAATCTCACCTTTACCGCGTTCATCGCGAAAGCCGCGATCGACGCGCTGCGGCAGCATCCGATCGTCAATTCTTCGGTGGACGGCGACAACATCGTCTACAAGAAAGACATCAACCTGGGGATCGCCGTCGCGCTGGACGCGGGCCTGATCGTGCCGGTCATCAGGGATGCCGACGAGCGGAACCTGCTCGGCCTCGCGCGCGCGATCAACGACCTCTCGTCGCGAGCGCGGTCCAAGCAGCTGAAGCCGGACGAGGTGCAGGGCGGAACCTTTACGATTACGAACCCGGGCATCTTCGGCGCGGTGTACGGGCTGCCGCTCATCAACCAGCCGCAGGCGGCCATCCTTGGCGTCGGCTCGATCGAAAAACGCGCGGTCGTGGTCGACGATGCGATCGCCATCCGGCCGACGTGTCACCTGACGCTCGGCTACGACCACCGTATCATCGACGGCGCCGACGCCGGGCGCTTCCTGGCGTACTTGAAGGAGCGGCTGGAGAATTTCGACGAAGGGTGGATATAGGGTTCAGGACATGCGTAAGGTCCAGGTTCGCCGCCTCGGCCGCATCGGCTACGCCGACGCGCTCGAGCTGCAGCAGCGGCTCGTCGAGGAACGCCGGCGCGGCGAGATCGAGGACCAGTTGCTCCTGCTCGAGCATCCGCCGGTCATTACTCTCGGCGTGAAGGTGCGGAACGACCGCAGCCACGTGCTCGCCTCGCCTGAGCGTCTCGCGACGCTTGGCGTCGAGCTGCACGAGACGGGGCGCGGAGGCGACGTCACCTATCACGGTCCCGGACAGGTCGTCGGCTATCCGATTGTCGATCTCAGGCCTGACCGCTGCGACGTCCACGCTTACGTGCGTGACCTCGAGGAAGTGATGATCCGCGCGGCTCGCACGTTCGGCGTTGAAGCCACGCGCGTGGCGGGCCTGACCGGAATCTGGGTCGGCAACGAGAAACTGGCGGCCATCGGTGTGCGCATCTCCCGATGGGTCACCAGCCACGGCTTTGCCTTCAACGTGAATACCGACCTCTCGCACTTCGCCCTCATCGTCCCCTGCGGCATCAACGACCGTGGCGTGACGTCGCTGGCGAAGCTCCTTGGCCGGGCCGTGCCAATGGCTGAGGTTGAAGACGCCCTGGAAGTGGCGGCGCGAGAAGTATTTGAAGGATAAGGGGGACAGTCACACTTTCCCCGCCTCGTGCGGAAAGTGTGACTGTCCCCCTTTTCGGGAATATTTCAGCCCCAGCGGTGTTCTAGCCCAACACGGGGGCTTTCATGCGGGATCAGACGGCCGAGCGCGAATTAATCGAACGTATCCAGGCTGGTGACCAGGCGGCGGTGTCGTCGCTAGTGCAGGTTTACGGCCCCCGGATCCACCAGCTGGCCCTGCGTTATGTCAAGAACTGGGAGGACGCCGAGGAGGTCGCGCAGGACGTGCTCCTGAAGGTCTCGCGCAAGATCAGCGCATTCCGGGGGGATTCCGCGCTGTCGTCCTGGATCTACCGCATCACGTTCAACACGGCGATGTCGCGGTTGCGCGCGCAGCGCACCAGGCAGAAGGCGGATGCCGCCGCCGCGGCTGAAGCCGAGTCCGCGGCCGTCACACCCCACTCGCCCGACGAGATTCCCACGCGCGAGCCCGTCGACTGGTCCTCGATGGCCGACGACGACCTGCTCCGGGTGGAGATGAGAGCCAAGCTTGTCGAGGGCCTGAAGAAACTGCCCGAGGTGTATCGCGTTCCGGTCCTGCTTCGCGACATCCAGGGTCTCTCGACGGAGGAAGCGGCGGCGGTGCTCCGCGTCAAGTCGCAGACTCTGAAGTCGCGGCTCCATCGCGGACGTCTGATTCTGCGCCAGCATCTTTCGGATTTCGCAGGCGGTCTGGCGCTGCACCGGCACTGACGTGGCGCGGAAGTGGGACAGTCACACTTCCGGGGTCTTTCGGCACGGAAGTGTGACTGTCCCACTTCCGCCTACACCGCACCGTTTTCGAACTTTACGCGCTCCTGCACCGACAAAGCCGGTTCTACGATCCTGACCACGCCCTGCGGCCCGAGCCTGACGGGCAGCGCGGCGACCACGCCGCGCATCTTCATCTCACCATCGAGCGCGACGAGCGTCGTCAGTTCCCGGCGGGCGCCGCGCAGGATCGCCCCGACGGCTTGCGCCGCCGTCGATCCAAGCGCGTAGGGGGCGGGCGGCCACAGGCGGGGGAGCCGCGCATCGACTGCCGCGAGCTGCGCGGCTGACAGCCTCGCCGTCAGCGCTTCGCCGCCGACCGTCGCCTGCGACCAGCACGGCACGAAGCCGGAGGGCGGCGCCCCGACGACCATCAAGCCGATGTCAGTTCCCGCGCCGTCGAGCGCGGGCGCGACAAGCGCGCGCGCCGCGGACTCGAACGCCGCGGCGGCAGTGCCAATAATTCGTCTCCGATCGATCCTGAGTTCGCGCACCGCGCGGGCGATGAGTGTCGCCTGCGCTGCGCCCGCGCAGACGATGACGCCGCGATCGACGGCGGCGATGCTCCAAATCCTGCGCAGCAGCGCCAGCCCATCGTCTCCCTGCCACTCCTTCGATGGCGGGCCGAACGCGTCGGCGATGACGATCGCATCCGCGCCCGCGGCCGCCCTCACGTCGCCGGAGGCGGTGATCTGCGTCGTGTAGCCGTTCGAGAACGCCGCCTGCGCGATGTCGAGCGCCTTGCCGCTGGCGGCCTGTGCGGCCGCATCGATCAGGCGTATTTCGCGGGCCGCGCCGAGTGCGGCGATGGCCTGGCAGGTGATCCCGCCCAGGTCGCCGGCGCCGATGATCGCAACGAAAGACATGTGATCGGGGACCGCCAAACGTGGCAGCGTGCGCTATTCTAGTGGCCATGAACGCAGTGCCACAACTGGATGGACGCGTGGCCATCGTGACCGGCGGCTCGCGCGGCATCGGGTTTTCCATCGCGCGCGCATTCGTGCAGCGCGGCATGAAGGTGACGATCACGGGTCGGAACGCGGATTCGCTGGCCAACGCGGCGCGGGCGCTGGGCGCCGGCGACCGAGTGCTGACCTTCGCGGCGGATGTCGCCGAGCTCGACGAGGTGCAGCAGCTCGTGCAGCGCACGGTCGATCGCTGGGGCGGGCTGGACGTGCTCGTCAACAACGCGGGGATTGGCGGCTTCGCGCCGGTAGCCGAGATGACGCCGCAGATGTGGCACGCGGTGATCGACACGAACCTGACCGGCGTGTACTACTGCTCGCATGCCGTTATCCCGCACCTGCGCAATCGCGGCGGCGGCTGGATCGTGAACATCAGCAGTCTCGCGGGCAAGAACGCGTTCACGGGCGGGGCGGCGTACTGCGCGTCGAAGGCCGCGCTCAACGCGTTCAGCGAAGTGCTGATGCAGGAGGTCCGCTACGACGGCATCCGCGTCAGCTGCATCATGCCGGGATCGGTCGACACCGACTTTGCCGGCCTGCCCAGGCGCGAGGGGGATTCCATGCCCCAGTCCTCGTGGAAGATCGCGCCCGAGGATGTGGCCGACGTCGTCGTCGATCTGCTGGAAAGTCCCGCGCGCACGCTCGCGAGCCGCATCGAGATGCGGCCGTCGCAGCCGCGCAAGTAGAGGGTCGTGTCCGAGCTGAAGCCGGAACAGAAGGTCGACCACTACGTCATCCTCGAGCGCCTTGGCGCCGGGGGGCTCGGCGACGTGTACCGTGCGCGCGATACGCGCGAGGGGCGCACGGTGGCTCTGAAGGTGCTGCCGGACGACTTCGCGCGCCGCGAGGCGCTGGCGGAGGCGGCGCACGTCGCTGCCGCGCTGTCGCATCCGGCGATCGCGATGTTGTTCGAGGCCGGCGAGGAGGCCGCGGAAACCGGTCGCCTGTATCTCGCGTACGAATTCGTGGCCGGTGAAACGCTCCGCCAGGCGCTGGCCGGAGGGCCGATGCACCCGCGACGGGCCGTGCCGATCGCCATCCAGGTGGCCGACGCGCTCGCCGATGCGCACGCCGCGACCATCCTGCATCGCGATATCAAGCCCGACAACATCATGGTGACCTCGAAAGGGGCCGCCAAGGTGCTGGACTTCGGCCTGGCGCCGTTCACGGGCGGTGCGGCCGCTCGAGAGGCCGTCGCGGCCGGCGCGACGATCGCTCCGGCGCACGTGGCGAGCACGGTCGCGTACATGTCGCCCGAGCAGGTGCTCGCGCAGCCGGTCGACTCGCGCACGGACATCTTCTCGCTCGGCGTGGTGCTGTACGAGATGCTCACCGGCCGCAGCCCCTTCGCGGGGGCGACCGCGGACGCCACGCTGATGAATCTGCTCAAGGCGCAGCCCGAACTGCCCAGCAAGCTGAACCCCCAGGTGCCGCCCGAGCTGGACGCCGTGGTGATGCGCATGCTCGCGCGCGACATGCAGGCCCGATACGCGAGCGCCGCGGCCGTGTCCGCCGATCTCCGCGCCGCGTTCGGCGAGCGGACCGAGCACATCCTGGAAGCGGACCGCGAGGAGACCGCCGCGCCGATCCTTGCGGTGCCGCCGGGCAGCCGGCGCCGGGCGGCTCTCTTGATCCTGCTCGTGCTTGCGGCTGCCGCCGCGGCGGCGTATCCAAATCGCGATGCCATTCGAGGCTGGGTGCGGCACCGGTTCGGGCCGCCGCCCGCCCCCGTGATCGCCGTCATTCCGCTCAGAGAGGATGGCCAGTCGAGCACATACTTCGCCGACGGGCTCAGCGACGACGTGATGATGCGGCTTGGGCAGACGCCGGGCGTGACCGTGGTGGGACGAGCGGCCGCGCGCACGTTCCGCGGGCGCGATCCGGCCGACGTCGGGCGCCAGGCGGGCGCCACCGTCGTTCTCACCGGCGAGATCCATCGAGTCAATGGGGATCTCAAGATCGATCTGCAGCTCGTCGATTCGTCCGACGGCGCGCGCATCTGGACGCAGCAGTTCACCAATCCTCCCAACAGCGTCGTCGCGGCGCAGGCGGTGATCGCCGAAGAGGTGGCGAAGGCGTTGAAGGTGAGCACGCCGGCGAGCGCCGTCCGCGAGCGAACGCTGGCCAGGTCGGTGGCGCCGGATGCGTACGACACCTACGCGCGCGCGCGCGACGCGGTGGCTGCGCGGCAGCTCGACAGGGCAATCGCGCTCTTCGAGCAGGCGGCGAAGCAGGATGAGGGATTGGCGGAGGCCTACGCGGGCCTCGCCGTCGCACTGTATCGCCGCGCCGCCGCCGCAGGCGCCGGGGCGGTGGCGACGGCCCAGGAACGAATCCGTGAAGCGGCGACGAGGGCCCTCTCGATCGAGCCGGATCTGGCGATGGCGGAATTCGCCAGCGGTCTCGCCGCGCCGACGTTGCGCGAGTCGCTGCGCCACCTCGTGCGGGCCGCCGCCCTTGATCCCTCGTACGCCGCATCGTACCGCGCGATCGCCGAGTTGATCGCGCCCGTGGACTCGGTGCGCGCGGCCGCTCTCACCCTGCGCGCCCGCCGGCTCGATCCGCAGGCGCCCGCGGACCGGATGTACGACACCGCTGCCGCGATCGAGCTGCGCAGCGGCATCGAAGCGAGCCGCGCGAATGTGAAACAGATTGTGGACGCCGAACTCCGCGCGCTACCGCAGTAGCGGCGCGAGCACGTGCATGTCGATGTTGGACCCGGACACGACGGCGACGATCGGTCCGCGATCGAGCGACACGGCCCGCGCAGCGATCCCCGCGACCCCCACCGCCCCCCTCCTTCCGCAATCACGTGTTCCTCCCGCGCGAGACCAGGCCGATGCCGCTCGCGAGCCCGCCGCCGCTTCGGCGGCGTCGTAGTCGCGTTCGCGCCGGAGCGTGGCGCCGTGCGCCTGGATCGCGTCGGTCTTTGCCCGTACGATTTCCGTAAAAAGGGGTCGGGAGCCTTTTTCCACCGGTCACGCTCCGCCCAGGATCTCCGGCAGCCGCGATGCAAACGCCGAGCGCGGCAGCACGTCGTCGGCTCCGGCCTGGCGTGCGGCATGGATGACATCCACGTGGACGTGGGAGGCGAAGCCGATCACCCGCGATGCCGCGAGCGCCGGGTCTGATTTGATCGCGGCGATCGTCTCGAGCGGCTGCGTCTTCGCGCAATTCAAATCGAAGACGACGAGCGACGGCGCGTCCGCACGGACCTTCTGCAGGATTTCCTCCGGCGTGCGGGCAAAGGCGAGCTGCACGCCGAGCTGCCTGGCGACTGCACGAATCTTCGAGCTGAAGAGCAGATCTTCGACGGCGATCAGGATCATCGATGGGATTGTAGCCGGATGCAGAGGCGGATGCAGAGGCGATCTTGATCTCAGCGCCCTCTATAATGTTCTGAGCCCATGATCATCGAGATGCGCGCCGTGGACCCCTTCTACAAGAATGGCTTCGTCATTGGTTGCGAGGAGACCCGCGAGGCCGTTGTGATCGATCCCGGCGACGAGGTGGAGGAACTGATCGCCGCCGCGGCCGCGCACCATCTGACGGTGCGTTATATTCTGCTCACGCACGCGCACTTCGATCACATCACGGGCGTGGAGCGCGCCAAGCGGGTGTTTGGCGCGCCCGTTGCGCTGCACCGCGATGATCTGTTTCTCTATAACGCCGCGCCCGAGCAGGGGCGCCTGTTCGGTTTCGACGTGAAACGCCAGCCCGCGCCCGATCTGTTCTACGAGCCGAACCAGGTCATTCCATTCGGGCGTCTCGAGGCCCGGGTGCATCACACGCCCGGCCACTGTCCGGGCGGCGTCTGCCTGCAAGTCGGCCCGGCCGGAACGCCCGGAACAACGCTGTTCGTTGGTGACACACTGTTTGCCGGTTCGATCGGTCGAACGGATCTTCCGGGCGGCGATCCGGCGACGCTCACGAAGTCCATCCGCGAGGTGCTGTTTCGCTTTCCGGACGAGTCGAAGGTCTACTCCGGCCACGGTCCGGTGACGACGATCGGCGCCGAAAAACGCGGCAACCCTTTCGTCGGCGGCCTGCTGTAAGTCGCCTCACAATTCAAAGTTCCGGATCGCGCTTTCGCGCGTGGTAAGCGAATGGTGCCGCGCCGCGCGGTTGCGCGCGTTTTCCGGCGTGTTTTTCCATCAGCGCCCATGGCATCTCCATTGCGAGGCGCTTGAGGTTCGTCCGCAGCAAAGAGGGGGATTGCCGCATGAGAAGAGTGTTTTTGCTTGTCGCTCTCGCACTGCTCGCCACCGGTCCATCCGCGCTGGCGCAGCAGGGAACAACGGAAGTGCGAGGGGTCGTGGTCGATGCGCAGGGAGCGGTGCTTCCCGGCGTCACCGTCACCGTGAAGAACCAGGACACGGGCATGTACCGTGAGACGGCTTCGAACCAGGACGGCACGTACTTCGTCACGGGTATCGCGCCCGGGCGGTATGAAATCAGCGCGAGCCTCGAGGGATTCAAGCGCTACTCGCAGCGCGACCTCACGCTGTCGATCGGCCGGACGGCGACGGTGGACGTGACGCTCGAAGTTGGCGCGCTCGCCGAGTCGATCACCGTCACCGGGGCGGCGCCGCTCGTCGACGTCACCTCGAAGGAAGTCGGCGGCAACATCACGTCGCGCGACCTCACCGATCTGCCGTCGATCAACGGCAACTTCGTCGGATTCGTGGGGCTGCTGCCCGGCGTCATCCCGACGATCAGCACCGAGTCGTTCGGGAGCGACTCGATCACGGTCAACGGCCAGGATCCGCGCAACAACAACTACACGCTCGACGGCGCCAACAACAACGACGACGTGATCGGGCAGCGTGCCGGCACGCAGGCGCGGACGCCGATCGAGGCGATCCAGGAGTTCCAGGTCATCACCAACCAGTTCGACGCCGAGTTCGGGCGCACCGCCGGCGCGATCGTCAACGCCGTGACCAAGCAGGGCACGAACCAGTGGCGCGGCAGCGCGTTCGAGAACTACCAGAGCGCGGAGCTGACGGCGAAGGACTTCTTCGCCAAGAAGAACGACTCGCCGAAGCCCGACACGAAGTACCACCGCTTCGGCGGCACGCTCGGCGGGCCGATCGTCAGGGACAAGGCGCACTTCTTCTTCAGCCTCGAGCGGTACCTGATCGACGAAGGGATCACGGTCAACATTCCGGTACGGCCCGAGCTGAACACGACCACGACCGAGAAGACCCGCGTGTGGAACACGGTCATCCGCTTCGATCACCAGTTGAACGCGGGCAACACCTGGAGCGTCCGCTGGCTGCGCGAGTACTCGCCGCAGTTCAACCAGATCATTCCGGCCGCCGGCCTGCCGGTCTCGCTCGCCGCCTCGCGGGAAGAGGACGACACGGATCAGACCGTCGTCGGCAGCCTGTCGTCGGTCCTCTCCAACGCGCGCGTGAACACCCTGCGCCTGGCGTGGACCCAGGAGGACGTGGCGTTCGCCAACCCGTGCTTCGACGGGAACGGGCGCAACCAGGCGGGCTGCCCGCCCACGCTGACCTTCCAGGACTACGTCGATCAACAGAGCGCCGTCGCGCAGGCGCGCGTGAACAACGGATACCAGATCGAAGACACGATGTCGTGGTTCGTTCCGGGCAAGCGGGGCGATCACGACCTGAAGTTCGGCCTCCAGTACCAGTACTCGAGCTCGCGCAACGACACGCAGGACAACCTGAACGGCACGTTCGCATTCGGGCGCAGCAACGTCCCGTTCGACCCGGCGAATCCGCGCACGTACCCGGATCGGCTCTCGATCCGCGTGCCCGGCAGGGGAGGCAGCCTGAACAAGGCGCATTTCGCCGGCGCGTTCGCCCAGGACAAGTGGCGGTGGAACAACAAGCTGACGCTGAGCCTCGGCGTGCGCTACGACGTCGAGATCACGCCGATCGAGGAGGTCGACAATCCCCTGTTCGACTCGCCGGACGACTACCCGGTGGACTGGAACAACATCGCGCCGCGGTTCGGCTTCTCGTACGATCTCACGGGCGACGGCCGGAGCGTCCTGCGCGGCGGCTACGGGCTGTTCTACGACAAGACGCACTTCGAGCTGATCGGCGGGATCTACACGAACCGGGTGTTCTCGAGCTCGTTCATCCGCAACTTCCCGCTCGCCAACGTCGACCCGGGCCCGCGCAACGGGCAGCGGCCGACCGATCCCTTCCTGGTGAACGGGCCGGTCGTCAACCGCGATCTCCTGGCGCAGCTATTCCCGCCGGGGGCGACGATCCGCAACACCGGCGCGAGCTGGGACAACCCGGATCGGCGGCTTCCGTACAGCCAGCAGTTCACCGCCGGGTTCGAGCGCCAGTTCGGCGCGGCGGTCTCGGCGAGCGTGGACTACGTTCACAGCATGGCGCGCGATCTCCTGATGGCGCGCGACCTGAACCCGGGGCTGCGCGCGACGACCGCGGTCACCTCGCCGCTCGTGCGGCAGGGCAGCGACGAGCTGCGCGGAGCGGTGGCGGAGCTGGCCGCGACCTATCCGGGGTTCGCCAACTTCACGACGGGCGTCACGATCCCGGTCAACGCCGGCAGCACGGACTACGACGCGCTGATGTTCCAGCTCGAGAAACGCTTCAGCCACAACTACAGCGCGCGGGTGGCGTACACGCTGTCGTACTCGAGGGGGAACACGAGCGGCTTCGGGGTGCCTGCAAGCCCATTCCAGGTGCTCGACGACCTTAATCTCGATCTCAACGAGGGGCCGAGCAACCAGGACCAGCGCCACAACCTGGTCATCAGCGGGCAGGCGCTCGTGCCGCGCACGGGCGGGCTGACGGTGAGCTGGGTGGCGCGCGCGCTGAGCGGCACGCCGTTCAGCCTTTTCAACTCCACCATCGATTCGGATCGCAACGGCACGCAGGCCGAGCCGCTGCCGGCGGGCAGCTACTCGGGCACGGGGAGCGACGCGTTCACGGTGGAGGATTACAGGAGCGAGCGCAACGGGGCCAGGGGGCCGGGATTCTTCAAGCTGGACCTGCGCCTCGGTTATCGCCTGAAGGTCGGCGGCCCCGATCGCACGCTCGACCTGTTTGCCGACGTGTTCAACGTCACGGATCGCGTGAACTACGCCAACCCGAGCGGCAACCAGGCGTCCACGCTGTTCCTGGTGCTCACCGGGTACTCGACGAGCACGACGCCGAGAACGCTGCAGGTGGGAGTCAGGTACGGCTTCTAGCTGAAAAAGGGGGACAGTCACACTTTCCGGACAGGCTGGCGCGGAAAGTGTGACTGTCCCCCTTTTCAGTCCGCCCTCGTGACCGTCAGCCGCACCCGCCCGATCCCCAGCTCGTCGCCGTCCTTCAGCTCCGCGCGGTCCACTTTCTTCCCGTTGACGAACGTGCCGTTCGTGCTCTCGAGGTCCTCGACTTCGAGAGCGCCGTCAGGGCGCGCCGTGAGGCGGCAGTGAAGCCTGGAGACGAGTGACGCGTCGACGATGAAGTCGGCCCGCGTCGCGCGGCCGACCGTCCGCACGCTGCCGGTCGTCAGGCGGAACGTCAGCCCGCCTTCTTCAACGCCCGACTCTCTGAGGACCCACATCAGGATGCGATCGCCTGTTTCACCCGCTCGTGAACGACCGTGCCGTTGTGCGTGACGAGCGTCTCCCGCGTGATCTCGTCCGAGGCATCGAACGCCAGGGTGCCGTTCTTCGCCAGGTGGCCGAGGAACGCCGTGATGTTCTTCGAGTACATCTGGCTGGCGTGGTAAGGCACGGACGCGGGAAGGTTGGCCGGTCCGAGGATCGTGACGCCGTGCTTGACGACGGTCGCGCCGGGTTCCGTCAGCTCGCAATTGCCGCCGCGCTCCGCCGCGACGTCGACGATCACCGAACCGGGGGCCATGCCGCGCACCATCTCCCCGGTGATCAGCACGGGGGCCTTCCTGCCGGGAACGGCGGCGGTGGTGATGACCACGTCGGACGCGGCGACGATCTTCAGCATCATCTCGCGCTGCCGCTTGTAGAACGACTCGTCCTGCGCGGCGGCGTAGCCTCCCGTGTCCTCGGCGGCAGCGGTGTCGAGCGGCAGCTCGACGAAGCGCGCGCCGAGGCTCATGACCTGCTCCTTCACCGCGGGGCGCACGTCGTAGGCCTCGACTTTCGCGCCAAGCCGGCGGGCGGTGGAGATCGCCTGCAGTCCGGCGACGCCCGCCCCCACCACGAACACGTGCGCGGGCGCCACGGTGCCGGCCGCCGTCATCAGCATCGGAAACATGCGCGGGAGCGAGTCGGCCGCGAGCAACACCGCCTTGTAGCCGGCGACCGTCGCCATCGACGAGAGCGCGTCCATGCTCTGCGCGCGGGTGATGCGCGGCATCAGCTCCATGGAGAAGCTCGAGACCCCCTGCGCCGCGAGCTGCCGCGTCAACTGCGCCGACGTGAGCGGCTCGGAAAAGCCGATGACCACCTGTCCGCGCCTGAGCGCCGCGATCTCCGCGGCGCCACCCGTCGGGTTGGCCGTGGCCGACCGCACCTGCAGCAAGAGGTCGGCCCCGAGCACGTCCCGCGCGGCGCCGATCGTCGCCCCCGCGGCGGCGTAGGCGGCGTCGGGAAACCCCGCTGCCGCGCCGGCACCCGATTCCACGCCGACCTCGTGACCGGCCTTGACGAGCGGCGCCACGTGCGCGGGGACGAGCGCCACGCGCGTTTCGCCTGGGAAGGTTTCGCGAAGTATGCCAATCCGCATGTGAGGTCCCCTGAGTCTATCGAACAAACGAGAAAAACTGAACCGCCCGCCGGCTCCCTCCGTCCTCTTTCCATGTATGACCACCAACTCCAGGCGTCTTCTCTGGGCCGGTCTCATCGTCGCGGCGGCCGGCGCCGTGTACGGCGTAACGGCCCTCCGGGGCAATGGCGTCGCGTTCGAGCCGTCGCGTCTCGCGAAAGTCGAGCGCGGCACGATGACGCGCTCGGTCGTGGCAACCGGCAGGATCGAGCCGATTTCGCAGGTGGAGGTCAAGTCCAAGGCGAACGGCATCATCGAGGCGCTCTACGTGGACGTCGGCGACGCCGTGAAGCCGGGCCAGCTGCTCGCCGAGCTCGACAAAGAACAGCTGCAGGCGCGGATGCGCGAAGCCAGCGCCAACCTGCAGGCCGCGGAGGCCGCGCAGCGCGCGGCCGAAGCCCAGCTCGCCAAGTCCCAGGTCGAGGCGGAAGGCCCCGAGGTCGAGTTCGCGCGGCGCGCGCACGCCCGCGCCGCGGACCTGTTCGAGCAGAAGCTGATTGCCCCCTCCGTGCTGGATGAAGCGCGAAGCGCGTGGGAGCAGGCCGAGAACCGCCAGCGCGCCGCAAGGAACGCGCTGGGCATCGCCCGGGCCAACGTGGCCGAGGCCGCCGCCAAGGTGGCGCAGGCGCGCGCGGCCGCCGAGCGCGCCCGGGAAGAGCTCGCCAACTCCACCCTCCGCTCGCCAATCTCCGGCATCGTCCTCACCAGGGACGTGGAAATCGGCAGCCCCGTCTCGTCGATCCTCAACCTTGGCTCCAGCGCGACGCTGGTCATGCGGCTCGGCGACATCGACCGGGTGTTCGTGCGCGGCAAGGTGGACGAAGCCGACATCGGCCGCGTGCGCGAAGGTCAGCCCGCGAGGATCGCGGTGGAGACGTTCAGGGATCAGTCGTTCGAGGGAACCGTCACGCAGATCTCGCCGATGGGGATGGAGAAGGACAACGTCACGACCTTCGAGGTGGAGGTGTCCATCCTGAATCCCGGAAATCGGCTGAAGGCGAACATGACCGCCAACGCCGAGATCGTGCTGGAGGAGTTCCCCGATTCGCTGCTCGTGCCCGAATCGGCGGTCGGCTACGACCAGCAGCGGCGGCCGTACGTCGAGGTGCCCGATGCGAAGGCCGACTCGGGCCGCCGGCGCGTGCCGGTGAAGCTCGGGGTCGGAAACGGCACGAAGACGCAGGTCACGGGCGGCCTCAAGGAAGGGGACACGGTCATTCTGCCGGGCTGATCCACGTGCGAGAGATCATCTTCCAGTCCTTCGCCAACCTGCGCGCCAACAAGCTGCGCAGCCTGCTGACGATGTTCGGCATCCTGTGGGGCGTGGTGTCGATCGTCCTGCTGTCGGCGGTCGGCGAAGGTTTCCGGCGGGGGAACGACGCGGTGCTCCGTGAGTTCGGCCGCAACATGGGGGTCGTATTCCCGGGCCGCACGAGCATGCAGGCGGGGGGCGAGCGCGCGGGCCGTCTCGTGCTCCTGAAGGCGGACGACGTCCGGCTGCTGGAAAGACAGTCGCGGCTCATCAGGGCCGCGAGCCCGGAGCTCGAGCGCAACCTGAACATCAAGAGCCGCTTCAATGCGGCGAGCGCGAACGTCTCCGGCGTGGAGCCCCCGTACCAGGACATGCGGACGATCGACGTCGGCCACGGTCGAGCGATGAACTGGTCGGACGAACGGAACGGGCGGCGCGTGGCGATCGCCGGCGCGGACCTCGCACGACAGCTGTTCGGCGCGCGCGATCCGCTGGGCGAGGTCGTGACCCTCAACGGCGTCCCCTTCACCGTCATCGGCGCGATCCGCAAGAAGGATCAGGACAGCAGCTACAGCGGCCCGGACAACGACAAGATGTTCGTGCCGTTCAGCGCGATGGTGCGCGACTTCCCGCGCCCGATCGCGCCGGGCGTGGTCTCGCGCGTGATCGTGCAGCCGCACGACTGGGTGGTCGCCGAGCTGCCGAAGCATCTCGCGACGCGCACCGGGCTCGTCGACGACATAGACTGGCCGATGGAGCGCGAGATCCGCGCGATTCTCGCCGCGAAGCACCGCTTCGATCCAGCCGATCGCGACGCGATCGGCGTGTGGGACACGTCCATCGAGACGATGGTGTTCGGCCGGATCATCGTCTACATGAAGCAGTTCTTCACCGTCGTCGGGGTGGTCACGCTGGCGCTCGGCGGCATCGGCGTCATGAACATCATGCTCATCGCCGTCAGGGAGCGCACGCGTGAAATCGGCGTGCGCAAGGCGCTCGGCGCGACCACGCGGTCGGTCCAGCGGCAGTTCTTTCTCGAGGGGCTGTTCCTCACCGGCGGCGCCGGGCTGTTCGGGATGATCGTCGCGCTCGTGCTGTGCGCGATCATCAACCAGCTGCCCATGCCCATGCGCTTCAGCGGGATGATCGTGACGCCGCAGACCGGGCTCGTCGCGGTGGGCACGCTGGCGCTCATCGGGGTGGTCACCTCGACGTATCCGGCACGGCGCGCCGCGCAGCTGCCCCCGGTTGAAGCGCTGCGCGACGAGATGTGAGATGAAGGTCCTTCTCGAGATCATCCGGGAGGCGTTCCACGGCCTCGTGCACCACCGTATGCGGGCGGGGCTGTCGATGCTCGGCATTTCGTGGGGCATCGTCTCCGTCGTCGTGCTGCTGGCGTACGGCAACGGGTTTCACTCGGCGATCGAGTACGGGATGCGCAACGCGTTCAGCTCGGGGACGGTCGTGACGTGGCCCGGCCAGACGAGCATGCAGGCGGGCGGCGAGCGCGCCGGCCGCCGCGTGCGGATGACGCTCGGCGACGTGGACGCGATCCGCGACCTGCCGCTGATCAAGGGCGCAAGCCCCGAGTACGTCGAGCGGCTGTCCGTCACGTACGGCACCAGGCAGAGCACCTACGCGGTTCGCGGCGTCAGTGCGTCCTATGGGTCGATGCGCAACGAGCGGGCGGGAAAGGGCAACGGGCGGTTCCTCACCGACGAGGACGTGTACCAGCACCGCAGGGTGGCGTTCCTGGGCTCGTCGGTGGCGCGCAAGATGTTCGGCGCGCGCCGCGCCGTGGGCGAAGCGATCCGGGTCGCGGGGCTGCCGTTCGAGGTGGTCGGCGTCATGGACGACAAGGTCCAGCTGTCGAACTACTTCTCGCCGGACAAGGAGTGCATCTTCATTCCGTACACCGCGATGTCGCAGATCGCCGACACGGAGTATCTCGACACGCTGGTGTTCCAGTCCGTCGATCCGTCCGTGCAGCCGCGCGCGCTGCGCGCCGTGCGCGAAACGCTCGCGAAGCGCCACCGCTACAACCCGGCGGACGAGCGCGCCGTCATCATGAACGATTCGGTGGAGGCGATGGAGCAGATCGGCGGGATCACCAGGGGGCTCAAGGTGATTCTGACGTTCATCGGCGTGCTGACGCTGCTCATCGGCGGCGTCGGCGTGATGAACATCATGTTCGTGTCGGTGACCGAGCGCACGCGCGAGATCGGCGTCCGCAAGGCGCTCGGCGCGAAACGCCGCGAGATCCTCTTTCAGTTCCTGCTCGAGGCGCTCGTGACGACCTTCGCCGGCGGGGCCGCCGGCATCGCGCTGTCGTGGGCGATCGTGACCGCGGTGAGCCCGCGGCCGTTCCTCGCCGAGCTCATGGACGACGTGACGCGCAGGACCGACATCACCCTCGTGCTGAGCGTCGAGCTGCTCGCGGTGTGCGCGACGATTCTCGTCGCCGTGGGCCTGGTCAGCGGCCTGCTGCCCGCCATCCGCGCGGCAAGGATGGATCCGATCGAGGCGCTCAGGTACGAATAGTGATCAGTGGCCGGTGATCAGTGGCCGGTGACGACTGACCACTGACCACTACAATGCCTGTTTCAGCCAGTCGCGGATCGCTTCAATCACCTTCGCGCTGACCTTCTTCTCCTTGATGTCTGGGTACTCGTCGAACTCGCCCGTCGCGGCGGGGACCAGCAGGTGATTGACCCCCTCCACCGTCGTCAGCTGCACGGCGCCCCCTTTCTTGCGCGCGCGGGCCATGGCCGCGAGCTTGTCGGCGTGGTGCGGCTTCACCTGGGTGTCGAGCGTCCCCTGCAGGATCAGGATCGGCTGGCGGACGTCTTTCATGACCTTCGCGGGATCGAACGCCAGGAAGCTGCGGAACCACGGCGAATCCGCCGCACTGCGAATCTCGGGCGGGATCTCTTCCCACCCCCTGCCCGTCAGCACCGCCTGGTGAATCCTGTGCTGCAGCCCGATCTTCTGTTTCCGCTCGGCGTCGGTCAGCTTCGCCCGCGCGAGCAGGTGCTGCTGCTGCTCGAGCACGATCTCGGCGCCGGTCGTTCCCATGCCGGCGACAAGCACGAGCGCGGCCACGCGCTTGTTCCTTGCCGCCGCCAGCATCGCGACGGCGGCTCCCTCGCTGTGCCCGAGCACCGCGATGCGGCGCGGATCGACATCACGACGCTTCGCCGCATACGCCAGCGCCGCGCGCAGATCTTCCGAGTAATCCTTCAGCGTGGCCGACTCAGGGCGCCCACCGCTCTGACCCACACCGCGCTTGTCGTACCGGACGACGAGAAAGCCGGCGTCGGCCAGCGCGTTCGCGATGTGCGCGAACACCGGGATTCCAAACACCAGCTCGTTGCGATCCTGCGGGCCGGCGCCGGCAACCAGGATCACGGCCGGGAGCCGGACTTTCTGCTGTTGCCCGACGGGACGCGTGACGGTCGCGGCGAGGTTGAACCCGTTGGCGCGAATCGTCGCCGGCTCGTCGCCCGGATGCGCTGCCACCTCGAACCGCGTCATCGCGGTCGCCAGCTCTTCTCGGACGACCTGCAGCGATACGGCGGGGACCTCGAGCCGAGCCATCCGGCCCCGGCCGTCCACCCAGACGTCCGCGGCCACCGGCAGGCCCAGGTTCTGGAACGTCAGCCGGAAGCGACGCACGGCCAGGGTGCCGCCCGCTGTTTGGATCTGCTCCTCCGCGATGTCCTCGACGATCAGCGGCACTTCGCCTGTGGGGGCGACGTAGGCCGGAAGTTGCGCCCCCTTTTCAACGTTCATCAGCCGTGCGGCCACCGCTTCGTAGCCGGCGTAAAAGTTGTTGGGCACGACGAGCGCTCTCGCCGAAATCGTGTCGCTCTTCGTGTTGGTGGTGTCTCCCGACGTGATCTCGCTCACCGCCGTCGTCATGGTGAATGACGTGGTGATCGCGAGCGGCTTGCCGTTGATGACCGCGTCGATGCGGAGCTCGATCGGCTGCCAGTCGGGCCCGTAGCGGACCTCGAAGTGCCGGTTCTCGAGCGTCATCTGGCCGGCGGCCATCCGCGACGACGACGAAATGCGCCAGCCGTCGGGCGTGCGCACGAGGTTCGCCTCCTCGTGGCCGACCCGCTGCCCCTTGATGAAGATCGTGTAGTTGGCGGGCCCCGGCGCGGGGTCCCCGGTGCGTTCCTGGCCCGACGCGGTGCCGGCGGCCAGGAGCACGGCCGCGAGCACGCTAAGATGTTGTAAGGAAGCCATCATCGTGAGAATACCCGAGTACGAGGCGTTGCGGGGGAGCGCGGGTCTGATCGACCGGAGCGGCCGCGGCGTGGTTCGGCTCGACGGCAACGACCGTCGATCGTTCCTGCAGGGCGTGCTGACCAACGACATCGAGGCGCTGGCGCCAGGCGCGTCGTGCTACGCCGCGTTCCTGACGCCTCAAGGCCGCATGATCGCGGACATGCACGTGCTCGTGCTCGACGCGTTCGTGCTGCTCGACGTCGCCCGCGAGCAGGCGGCGCCGCTCGCCGCGCGCTTCGACCTCTCGATTTTCACTGAAGACGTGGCGGTGCGCGACGCCTCATCGGAGTACGGCCGGCTGGCCGTGGCGGGACCCGATGCGCCGCGGATCCTCGAGCCGGTTCGCGCCGCGACGCCGGGGCTCGTGGTCTTCAGCGACGCGGCGTGGGACGTCCCGATGATCGAAGTCCTGGCGCCGGCAGACGCGACCGGCGCGGTGCGCGACGCGCTGCGCGCGGCAGGCGCACGCGACGCCGGCGAGGGAGCCGTGAACACGCTCCGCGTCGAGTCCGGCGTGCCGCTGTTCGGCAAGGACATGGATGAAACGACGATTCCGCTCGAGGCCGGGATCGAATCGCGCGCGATCAGCTTCACGAAGGGCTGCTACGTGGGGCAGGAAGTGATCATCCGCGTCCTGCATCGCGGGCACGGCCGCGTCGCCAGAAAGCTCGTGCGGCTCGCAATCGACGCCGCGTCGGAGGCGGACCTGCCCTCCGCGGAGGCGCCGCTCGCGAAAGGCGGCCGCGAGGTGGGGAAGCTCACGTCGGTCGCCTGGTCGCCGCGACGGCGCAAAGGTGTCGCGCTCGGGTATGTCTCGCGCGATCTTGCGGAGTCCGGCACAACGTTCGACGCGGGCGTGGCCGTCGTGTGACGCGGTGAGCGGCCGGAGGCACTGCCGGCTGCCGCGAACGGGTTCCGCACGCGGGAACGCGTGCTCCGGCCCGCGCGCCGAAGCGCGAAGCGCGCAGGCGGGCGGTTTGTCCTCTCTCAGCGCTCCGCGGGCTGTCGACGGCCGCGTCGGGCACCCGCTCACCTCGACAGCAGTTCAATCACGTCCGCATCCGCAGGCGGCATGTCGAGGTCGCGCAGCGCGGCGCGCGGCGCCCACTGCATCTGCTGCCCCAGTTGCGGCACCGGCTCGCCCGCAAGATCGCACCGGTAGAAGTGCAGCGCGATCGACCGCTCGGGGTAGTCGTAGGCGACCCCAAGGATCTTCTCGCGCACGCGGATCTCCACCGCCAGCTCCTCGCGCATCTCGCGGGCCAGGCACGCGCCGTGACTTTCGCCCGGATCGCACTTTCCACCGGGAAATTCCCACATCCCGGCGAGGTGCGTTCCGTCCAGCCGGCGCGTCACCAGGAACGCGCCATCGCGCTCAACGACCGCGGCGACGACCGTTATCGAGTCGGGCATACGTCCGGCACATGCTGCGCAGAGGGCATTCGGGGCATCGGGGCTTGCGCGCCGTGCAGAGCGTCGCCCCGAAGTCCATCAACGCCTGGTTGAAGTCGTAGACGTGCCGCAACGGCAGCACCGTTCGCGACAGCGCCCACAGGTGCTTCCTCGCCGCGTGGGCCCTGGCGTCTCCGCGCGCGACGAATATCCGGTGCAGCACGCGCGCGACGTTGGTGTCCAGGATCGCCGCGCGCTGCCCGAAGGCGAAGCTCAGGACCGCGCCCGCCGTGTAGGCCCCAATGCCTTTGAACGACTGCAGCGTCTCTCCGTCCGACGGCAGCGCGCCGCCGTAACGGGTTACCGCCTCCTGGGCGATCGCGTGCAGCCGCCGGGGGCGGATGTTGTACCCGAGCGGATACCACGTGCGCGTCGCGTCCTGCGGGTCCGCGGCGGCGAGCACCTCGAATGTCGGGTATTTTTCCAGCCATTCGGCGTATTTCGGCAGCACGCGATCGACCTGGGTCTGCTGGAGCATCACCTCCGAGACCAGCACGCGATAGGGATCGCGCGTCCGCCGCCAGGGCAGATCGCGCCCGTTCGCGCGATACCAGGCCAGCAGCTTCGTCCTGAACTTGCGCCTTACCGGGGGTGCGGGCAGAGCGTTCGTGTGGGGCATCCGTATAATTGGGGCAGTGAAGATTTATACGCGAACCGGGGACTCCGGCGAAACGGGACTTTTCGACGGCACGCGCGTCAGCAAGGCGGACCCGCGTGTGTCGGCTTACGGCGAGGTGGATGAGCTGAACGCGTGGCTTGGCCTGGTGCGGGCGGGCAGGCCTCCGCTCGACGCGGCGCTGGCGGGCATGATCGACCAGATCCAGCGCGACCTCTTCGCGCTTGGTGCCCGCCTTGCCGATCCCGCGCACCGCATCGCCGAGCGCGTCACAAAGGCGTCGATCGGATCCGGCGATGTCACGCGGCTCGAGGAGTGGATCGATAAGCTGGAGTCCGAGTTGCCGCCGCTGCGCCGGTTCATTCTCGCCGGCGGGTGCCCCCCGGGCGCAGCGCTGCACGTCGCGCGCACCGTCTGCCGCCGCGCGGAGCGCGCCGTCGTCGGCCTCGGCGATGCCGCCGTCCAGGACGTCGTCGTCTATCTCAATCGCCTCTCGGACCTGCTGTTCGTGATGGCACGCGCGGCCAATCACCGCGCGGGGGCGCCGGAGATGGAATGGTAGCGGCGCCGGCCCCGGCGTCCGCACAGCTGGCGGATGCGTACAGGGCCTGCGAACGGCTGGCCCGCACCCACTACGAGAATTTCCCCGTGGCATCGCTTCTGCTGCCGGCGCACATGCGGCCGCACGTGGCGGCGCTCTACGCCTTCGCGCGCACCGCTGATGATTTCGCAGACGAGGGGGATCGAACGCCCGAGGAGCGCGAGCGCCTGCTCGACGACTGGCGGGCACGCCTCCACGCCGCCGTGACCTCGCCGGCCACGGATCCGGTCTTCATCGCGGTGGCACATACGATAAAGTCTTGCCACCTGCCGATCGCCTTGTTTGACGACCTGATCAGTGCGTTCAGGCAGGACGTGCGCGTGAAGCGGTACGCGACCTGGGCCGACGTGCTCGACTACTGCACGCGCTCGGCGAACCCGGTCGGCCGCCTGGTGCTCCGCATCGCGGGATACGATGCCCCGCACCTGGACCGCCAGTCGGACGCCGTCTGCACGGCGCTGCAGCTCACGAACTTCTGGCAGGACCTGGAGCGCGACTGGGACAAGGGACGGCTCTACGTGCCGCGTGACGATCTCGCCGCCGCGGGCGCGAGCGAAGAGGACGTGGCCGGGCGGCGCCTGACCCCGGCCCTGCGTGCCGCGCTCCACGCCGTGGCCGCGCGGACGCGCGCGCTGTTCGAGGACGGGCGCGGCATCGCCGGCGAGGTGCGCGGCCGCCTGCGCTGGGAGCTGCGCCTCACGTGGCTCGGCGGCGTGCGGATCCTCGATCGGCTCGAACGGCGCGGCTTCGACGTGTTCGCCCGTCGGCCGGCGCTGTCGACGGCCGACGTCCCCGTCCTGGCGTGGCGGGCGATGGTGTGGCGCGACGTGCGAAAGATGAAGTAGTGGCGAGAAACACCTCCTTCTATTACGCGTTCCTCGCCCTCCCACGGGAGCGGCGCGAGGCCATCATCACGCTCTGGGATTTCTGCCGCGCCGCAGACGATGCGGTGGATTTGGCGGCAGACGAGGAGAGCGGCGCGGCGCACCTGGCGAAGTGGCGCGCCGAGGTGGCGGCCTGTTATGGCGAGGGAGAGCCGCAGACCGGCGTGGGGCGCCGCCTCGCGGGCGTGGTCCGCCAGTTCCGCCTCCCGCGGCAGCCGTTCGACGATCTGCTCGACGGCGTCGCGATGGACCTCACGCAGAAGCGCTACGCGACGTTCAACGATCTCTACCGATACTGTCTCAGGGTCGCGTCCGCCGTGGGCCTGCTCTCGGTCGAGATCTTCGGCTATCACAGTGCCTCGGCACGCGACTACGCGGTGGAGCTCGGCATCGCGCTCCAGCTCACGAACATCCTGCGGGATGTCCCGTCCGATCTCGCGCGCGGGCGGATTTACATCCCGGTCGAAGACATGCGCCGGCACGAGGTCAGCGAAGCGGATCTGCGTGCGGCCGCACAGGGGGCGATGCCCCCCCGCGTGCGCGCGCTGCTCGAAGCGTTTGGCGCGCGCGCACGCCATTACTTCACGCGCGCGCGGGCCGCGCTACCGCGCGAGGACAGGCGCCGGCTCATTCCAGCCGAGATCATGGGCGCCATCTATTTTTCCCTTCTGCGGCGGATCGAACGCGCGCAATACGACGTGTTCACCAGGCGGCTGTCGGTGGCGCGTCCCGTCCGCGCATGGGTGGCGGTGGCGACCTGGTTCCGCATCATGCTGGGCGCCGCGCAGGCCGCGTGGCGGTAATCGACACGGTGGTCGTCGGCGGCGGGTTTGCCGGCCTCGCCGCCGCCGTCCGTCTCACGCAGGCGGGTCTGCGCGTGCTTGCCGTGGAGGCGCGGCCGCGCCTCGGCGGGCGCGCCACCGCGTTTCCGGATCGCGTGACGGGCGCCCTGGTGGACAACGGCCAGCACGTGATGTTCGGCTGCTACACCGAGACGCTCGATTTCCTCCGCACGATCGGCGCCGCCGCGAACGTTCGCCTGCAGCCGTCGCTCGACGTTCCGTTCATCGACGTGCGCGGGCGCGTGACGCGCCTGCGCTGCCCCGACCTGCCATCCCCCTTCCACCTGGCGGGCGGCCTGATTGACTGGGATGCGCTGCGGTGGCGCGATCGGTGGGCGGCGTTGCGGGTATGGCGCGCCGTGACCAGGCACGAGGCACGGGGCACGAGGCACGAGGACGAGGAGGGCGACGGCCAGACGTCGGTCGCCGAATGGTTGCGAAGTCTCAGGCAGACCCGGCGTCTGCGCGACTTCCTGTGGGAGCCGCTGGCGGTCGCGGCGCTCAACGAGCCACCTGAACTGGCGTCCGCCGACGCGTTCGCCCGAGTGCTGTCGCTCATGTTCGGCAACGGCCCGGCCCACGCCGCGGTTGCCATGCCGGCCGTACCTCTGGACGAGATGTACGCCCGGCCGGCCCGTGCGTTCATCGAATCGCGGGGTGGCACCGTCCGGCTCAACGCGCTTGCGAAGGTCGTCATCGACGACGGGGCCGTGAGCGGCGTGCGGATCGGGTCCGAGATGGTGCCGTGCCGCAGCGTCGTGTCCTCGGTTCCGTGGAACACGTTTGGAAGCCTGTTCGACTCAATCCCGCGCGCGCTGCAAGACACAGCGGCGACGGCCGCGCGCATCACCTCGCGGCCCATCGTCACGGCGAACCTGTGGTTCGACCGGCCGGTGATGGAGGAGCCGTTCGTGGGCCTTCCGGGTTGCACGGTCCAGTGGGCGTTCGAGAAGGGGCGCGACGCATCGCACCTGTCGTGCACGGTGAGCGGCGCGATCGAGCTGGTGGACCGCACGAGCGAGGAAATCCTGCGGATCGCGGAGGCGGACATCCGCAGCCGTCTCACGCGAGCCCGGCGCGCGGCGCTCGTGCGCGGCACCGTGGTCCGCGAGCGCCACGCGACGTTCGCCACCGCACAGCGGGACGTCCGCCGTCCGGCCACGGTCACGGCGGTCCCGGGCTTTTTCCTCGCGGGCGACTGGATCGACACGGGCCTACCGGGTACGATCGAGGGAGCCGTGAGGAGCGGCAACGCCGCCGCCGAGGCGGTAATCACCAAATCACCAATTCACCAGATCACCAGATCACCAGATCCATGAAGTCCGTCGTCGTCCATTACCAGGAGATCGCCCTCAAAGGGAAGAACCGTCCCTGGTTCGTCGCGCGGCTCGTCCGCAATCTGAAGGAGGCGACCGCCGGCCTGGACGTGAGAGCGGTGCGACCGCTGATGGGGCGCATCGAGCTTCAGCTCGGTCCCGGCGCGGACTGGAGCGCCGTGCGCGATCGGTTGAAGCTCGTGTCCGGAGTCGGCAACTTCGCACGGGCGGGACGGGTGGCGTTCGATCCGGCCTCGGCGCCATCGGACATCTTCGACCTCATCAGCCGCGAGATCCTCGCCGACCTCGGTTCGACCGAGGCCGCAACGTTCCGCGCGTCCGTCAAGCGCGCCGACAAGCGCTTTCCGATGCCGTCGCCGGCGATCGAACGCGAGATCGGCGGCCGCATCAAGGAAGCGAAGGGGTGGCGGGTGGACCTGTCGAATCCCGCGCTGACGATCCATGTCGAGTTGCTCACGAGAGAGGCGTTCTATTTCTTTGGCAGGGAGGCGGGGGCGGGCGGGCTGCCCGTCGGCGCAAGCGGCCGCGTCGTGTGCCTCCTTTCGGGGGGCATCGACTCGCCGGTGGCCGCGTGGCGCATGATGCGCCGCGGCTGCCGGGCCACGCTGGTGCACTTTCACAGCTACCCGGTCCTCTCGCGCGCGTCGCAGGAGAAGGCGCGCGAGCTGGCGCAGGTGCTCGCGCGGCACCAGCTGCACTCGCGACTGTTCGTCGTGCCGTTCGGCGACATCCAGCAGCAGGCGCTCCTCTCGGTGCCGCCGCCCCTTCGCGTCGTCGTCTATCGCCGGATCATGCTGCGCATCGCGGCGCGGATTGCCGGGCGCGTGAGGGCGAAGGCGCTCGTGACCGGGGAGGTGGTCGGCCAGGTGGCGTCGCAGACTCTCGAGAACATGGCGGTGATCGGCAGCGCCGTCCGGCTGCCGATCCTGCGCCCGCTCGTCGGGATGGACAAGGAAGAAATCACGGCGCAGGCCGAGCAGCTTGGCACGTATCGCATCTCGATCATCCCCGACCAGGACTGCTGCACGCTGTTCACGCCGCGCCATCCCGCGACCAGGGCGCGCGTGGAGGATGTGGAGGCGGCCGAGTCGGCGCTGCCGGTCGAGGCGCTGATCGAGAAAGCGCTCGCCGACGCGTCCGTGGAGGAGTTCCGGTTCCCGGTAGTAAAATCCATTGTTTCGGAGGAAGCATGAAATTGAGTGCGGGCAAGCTGGCGGGCATGAAGGCCGTATCGAACGAGCGCGGCGTGATCGCCGCCGCGGCCATGGACCAGCGCGGGTCCCTGAAGAAGTCGCTGGCGAAGGAGAAGAGCGGCGAGATCACCGACGCCGACATGGAGCAGTTCAAGTCGATCGTGACCGAGGTGCTCACGCCGCACGCGAGCGCGATCCTGCTCGACCCCGAATGGGGGCTTCCGGCGTCGAAGCGCCGCGCGAAAAATGCCGGGCTGCTGATGGCCTACGAGAAGACCGGCTACGACGCCAACACGCCCGGGCGGCTGCCGGACCTGCTGGACCACTGGTCGGTGCGGCGCCTGAAGGAAGCGGGCGCGGACTGCATCAAGATCCTCCTGTACTACACGCCGTTCGACCCCGGGAAGATCAACGAGGTGAAGCACGCGTGGGTCGAGCGCATCGGTGACGAGTGCCGCGCGAACGACATCCCGTTCTTCCTCGAGTTCGTGGGATACGAGGAAGGGATGGACGAGAAGGGCTTCGAGTTCGCGAAGAAGAAGCCGGAGGTCGTCATCGGCAGCATGAAGGAGTTCACGAAGGACCGTTACGGCGTGGACGTCATGAAGGTCGAGGTGCCGATCAACATGAAGTTCGTCGAGGGCGCCAGGGCCTTCGGCGGCCAGAAGGCCTACACCAGGGCAGAGGCGCTGGAGTACTTCAGGAAGGCGCAGGCGGTGTCGACCAGGCCGTTCATTTATCTTTCGGCCGGCGTGAGCAACGCGGAGTTCACCGAATCGCTGGAGCTCGCGGCCGAATCAGGCGTGAAGTTCAACGGCGTGCTCTGCGGCCGTGCGACGTGGAAGGACGGCATCCCCGTCTACGCGAAGCAGGGGCCGGACGCCTTCCGGAGCTGGTTGCAGGATCAGGGCGTGAAGAACATCAACAACGTCAACGAGCGGCTGAAAGCCGCGACGCCCTGGGAAGCGCGGTAGCAGACAGAAGGCACGAGCCAGGAGGCACGAGGAAAAGTCGAAGCGGGTTTTCCCTTCTGCCTCGTGCCTTGTGCCTATTTCTTCTTCAGAATCTCCGTCCCGCTGACCGGCCCGAGGCACGTGTTCCCGCTGTAGGGCACCTCGATCGTGTCCCCGTTCAGCGTCGCGGTGCCGTTCAGGGAGATCGCGCACGACGGCAGCCCTGGAGCCGTCGCGATGCCCGCCGCGCTCCAGTTGATCACGGATCCCACGAGCTGTCCCTGCGCGGTTCCCTCGAGCTTCAGGTCACCTGCGCACGTCGCGCTGAAGGATCCTTTCGCCGTCGTGCCGGTGTACTCCGACACGTTCCACTGAAAGTCCGTGCAGCTTGCCGCCGACGGGATGATGTTGCCCGACGACCACGCGCCCGCGAGCGAACGAAGGTCCGTCGTCGGCCCGGTCGTTTTTTGAGTGAACTCGATACAGCCGGCGGTCACGATCGACAGACAGGCGGCTGCCGCGAGGGAAGCAATCTTCTTCATAATCCAGGATTCCCGGTTTCAGGGGAGGCGACTTACTTGTATGTCAGCTTACGAATTTGGTCGGGATGCCACGAAACTGGTTCCGCCCAGACTCATTGGTGACGTAGGCAAGACGCCGCCGAACCTCGACAAACCGCAATAGAACCGCGATGTCGTCAAATGCTTCGACAACTATGTCTTCGGGGTAGTTCTGCGCTGATTGCGTGGGGATAGGCCAGCAGACACTTAACAGTGTCTTGGTAAAAATGTCCTTGCGGGCATTGTTGCCCGCATGCCTGATCTGCTAATATGTCCTAAATATCCTAGCGGAAGGACAAAGCGCAATGGCCGAATCCGAAGACCGCGTGTTGCCGCCGTACGTTCCCTACCGTACGTTCGTGAACTTCCTCGACAGCCTCGGCAACGTCGTGATGCCGTCGCACATAGACAAGGGCGTGATGTCCTCGATGTCGGGCGGGATGCAGGCGCTACTGCGTAGCTCGCTCAAGTCGATGGGATTGATCGACGCTGAGGGGCGCCCACGCGAGCGCTTCGAAGAACTCGTCAAGTCGCGCGGCGAAGAACGAAAGGCCGCGCTCCGCGAGTTGTTCAACAGCACATACACTCCGCTACTGAAGGGAAAGATCGATCTTCAGACGACCACAACGCCGAAACTAAAACAGGCATTTGCCGACCTGGGCGCAACCGGCGAGACAGTCGATAAGTGCGCTGCTTTTCTGATGGCTCTCGCGAAAGACGCGGGCTTTACGCTATCGCCGCACCTAAGACGAGCCGCGCCGCGCCGGCGTGCGCGTGGAGCGCGTCCTTCGGCAGCCACCAACAGCCCTCACATTGCTCCTGCCGATCAGGACCTAACCGATACCGACAGGCCACCGGTCGCGGCAATGCAGCGGACCATCACGCTGCCGAGTGGCGGCAGTCTCACCCTGAGCGGCAGTTTCAACCTGTTTGCCCTGAAGGGCGACGAGCGCGACTTGGTCTTCGGCATCATCGACAAGATGGTGGCGTTTGAAGAGACTCACCAGGGACAAGGAGGAGATCGCGATGACTAGGAGGGTATGGCCCATCTCGGCGGCCGGTCAGTCAGGGGGGAATTGCACGGAGGGCCGCCTCTCGCAGTCCTGAGAGGCTGAAGAGGTTGCCCGGTACGGGCCTTCAAAACGCCGTTACTGCGAGATTATAGGGACCGTTCGGCTATGGCAGACGAAGAACCTCGATACGACGAGATTGTCTCAAGAGAGGCCGTCGAACGCTTAGCATCACGTCCCGATGCGCTGGGCCAGCTCGCTATGAAGATGCTCGGCTCAACTGACGAAGAAGAAGTGTTTCGCAGCGGTGTTCGCGCCTACATTTCGAAGACTGATCAGAAAAAGCGACGCTTCGCCATAGCGGCGCTGGCGACCGCCTTCGAGATCGACGACAGAACCGCGCTCAAACGCCTACTAAGGTACTGGGGAGTAGTGAACGAACGCGACTAGGCTATGCGAGCCGCGACGAAATCGACCAGTTCCTCGACGCTTGGCCGCCTGTCGGGATCGGGGGCCATTCCCTGCTCGACACCCTCACGAGCAACGAGCAGTCGCTCAATCAAACGTCGATTCTGACGATTCGGATCCGCACTCAAGATGCTGATCACTTTGTCAATGACTCGCTCAAGGACTTCGAAGTCGCCATCGTTCCAATCGGACACATCCAACGCAAAGATGGCGTCTACCAAGTCCTGGATCAGCTGAACCGGAACGAGATCCTGTGTCTTTTCTTCAAGTTGCAAGAGTGCCGCAGGACTCATGACTGCAGTCTAGCACAGGACATTTTTGTCTAGATGGACATTTCGGGTTCCTGTCAAGTCCGCAATTCTTCTTTGCTTTATCTTCGCTTTCTGTCTTTGCGGACAGAGAGTACGCGCCGGAGCCCCTGTGTGAACGCTCCATGGATCTTCCGGAATCATCGGCGTGCACGTCGGGGACGGCCTCGGGGGAGTTGCGGGAACGCTTTCTCAGCACGTTTTCATCTCCGCTGCGGTGAGCGCCACGCATATGAGTCGCTTGCCGATTATGCAACTTCGAGCCGCTTGCGCTTCGCAGCGCGCATGTTACGGCCTTACGGCCGATGTAGGTTTCGTCGCCTTTGACCTCCCCGCTCACCTTTTCCGCCGTGTTCGCCTTGCAGGGCCATCCGCAGTCGCGCCAGCATGAACCACGCGGTCTTCTGAGTGACGCCGAGGGCGCGCGCGAGTTCGTGTGGCTACTGATTCCGTTCTTGCAGTTGGTGAGCAGCCAGAGCTCGCATTCACAGCTTCGGATGACGGACCCCGTCCAGGTAGTCGCGCAGGGCCTCGTGCGTGCTCTGGAACGCCAGCTTCTGCCAGGGAATGTCGTCCGGCGTGAAGAATCCTGCCTCCGAGCATTCCTCGTCCACGCAAAGCGTGCCGCCACGCCTCGTCGCGGCGTAGACGATGATGATTGGGACGCGGCCGGTGTAGGCGTAGACGTTGACGAGCGCGTCGAGACGGACGTCGAGGCCGCATTCCTCGCGCGCCTCGCGGACCGCGGCCGCCTGCGGGGTCTCGCCGCGATCGACGTAGCCCCCCGGAAAAACCCAGAGGCCGAAGCCCGGCTCGATTGCTCTTCGAACCATCGCGATCCGCCCCGATTCGTCCGCGATGATCGTTCCGACCGCGACCTTCGGATCGAGGTAGATGACGTGACCACATGCCGTGCAGACCGGGCGCTCGGGCTCGCCGTTCTTCAGCAGCCGGCGCTCGAGCGGGGCGGCGCACATCGGGCAGAAACGGTACGCGGATTCATTCACCGCAGAACTCGCAGAACGCGCAGAATCATATAATCAAGGGATGTCCATTCTGAAGGTGGCCCGCATGGGCCACCCCGTGCTCCGGGAGAAAGCCCGTGCCCTCTCACCGTCGGACATCAGGTCCGCCGCCATCCAGCGCCTGATCGACGACCTGTTCGAGACGATGGCCGAGTACGAGGGCATCGGCCTGGCGGCGCCGCAGGTGCACGAGGGAGTGCAGTTGTTTGTGGCGGGGCACGACAGCGAGGAGGGGGACCAGGGCTTCCCGCGGATCGCCCTGATCAATCCCGAGATCACCATCGTGGACGAGGAGGTGGTGGAAGACTGGGAGGGCTGCCTCAGCATCCCCGACATCCGGGGGCGCGTCCCGCGAGCGCGGGAAATCAAGGTCACGGCCTACGATCGACACGCGAAGAAAACCGAGATGAAGGCGCGCAACTACGTTGCGCGCGTCATCCAGCACGAGACCGACCACCTGCACGGCGTGCTGTTCCTCGATCGCATGACGTCGTTCGAGACGATCGCCTTCCTCGAGGAGTTCGAGCGCTACTGGTCGCGGGAGCACGTCACGCCCGAATAGGGGGGCGCCGGGGTTCAGGCTCAGTCTTCGTCCTGCCGATACCGTCGTCCGTCGACGATGAGCGTGCGCAGGCGCGCCCGTCCGGCGGACGAGACCGCCACTTCCGCGAATACCGGCGTTCCCGAGCGTATCCGTTCCTCGATCTCCTTGCCGCGCCCCTGCTCGACGAAAAACGCGTCGATGCCGTATTCGACCGACAGGAACTCGGGCGGCTCACCGTTCCGGGAGGACCAGCTCGCGCGGCCGCGCAGGAACAATCCCCGGGCGGGCTTTCGAGTGCTCACGCGCACGGCCACGTGCTCCACGCCGGCTCCCCCGCCCTGCCGCCGCGGTTCGAGGACGACATAGACGGTCTGACCCGCAACATAGGGACGACCCGCCTGCCAGTGGCCTTCGAACGCGACGATGGTGGATGTCGGCGCGGCGGCAACGCGCCCGGCCTGCAGTGAATTGATCGGATATCGAAGGGTCACGTAATCGCCGCGAAACAGGTCTCGCGGATCGACCGGCACCACGCGGAGGTACACCGTTTCGCCGGTCCAGAGCGGCCAGGCGTGCCCGACCAGCATCGCCGCGAGCACGCCGATGCAGAACACGCCCGCGGCCATTGCCGCTTTCACCTTGTCTGCCACCATCACGCACCCCCGCCTGGAGAAACCGGCTGGCGATGACGCCACATGCGCGCGAGCGCGATCAGTCCAGCCGCCGTGGCGAACAGCAAGAGCGCCGACCACAGCATGTTCCCGACGAGGTCGATCCAGCGGACCACGAGGAACGACAGCGCCATGCCGACGCCCACCGCGAACAGCCGCAGATCGTCGATCCGGATGCCGGCCCGCAGCAGGACGACTGACATCGCGATCGCCAGCGCGCTGAACGCAATCGCGAATACGAGCCGCTGGGATGCCGGCAGGCCATCCGGCGAGCGGACGGCCACCACGGCGAGCACCGCCGGAACGATCGCGGCCGCAAGCAGCACGGGCAGCGCCTCACGCACGACTCGCCGTCGTGCTGCGGCCAGCCACGCGTAAGCGAGGAGCAGAGCGCCGAGGACCAGCAGTGGCCGGCGCGGGCCGCCGTCGGAGGGCGGGATACCCAGCACCTCCTTGATCATCAGCGGCAGAATTCCGACCGCCATGTAGATGGCTCCCATGCGGAGCCACGTCGGCCGGAGCCGTGAGCGCTCGCCGTGCAGCAGCCCGGTCGCGAACGCCGCACCGCCGGCGACGTACACCAGGCCGACCGCCGCAAGCGGCCACGCGTGGGACGCGATCAGGCTTTGCACGAAGAACCAGAACAGGACCACGGCGCCCCACACCGCCAGCAGCGTCGGCACCGCGAAGCGGTATGTGAGTCGCAGCGCCCCGGCGGCAAAAAGCGGGAACACCACCCCCGTGTCGCCGCTGAAGGAGATGCCCTCCATGCCTACCCACATGGCGAGGAGCACGAGGCTGAGCGCCAGTGTCAGCGGGCTGTCCAGCAGATGGGCGGTGAGGAGCGCGCCGAGCATCCACCACATCGCGGCATCGGGGTAATGGCCGCTCATGTGGAACACCTGCGCGAGGAGCCAGATTGCGTTGCCGTACAGCAGCACGCCCATGAACCCGAGCAGCTCGCCGGCCAGGGGGTGCCGGCGCGAGTACGCGAGCGCGGAGCCTCCGAACGAGGCGACGACCGCCGCGATGATCAGCGCCGCCTTCACGGCGCGCGGCATGTCGTCCCAGTTGTATCCGATGACGAGCAGCACGCCGACAGCGCCCATCAGGATCGCCAGCGCCCACAGCGCGAACTGCGTGGCGTGGCGGGCGAACCAGGTCGGCTCGTACCGATCGGCGATCCGTTGCGCCTGTTCGCCGTTGATCAGCCCGGTGGCACGCCAGGCCGCGAGCTCGCCCCGCAGCCACTCCAATCGCCGCCCCGAAAGTGGTTGTCGCGTCCCTTCTGGTCCTGCCATGGGATCCTCCAACCGCGCGGCTTCTCACGACGGGCCGCGGCGCTTCCGTTCCAGCTCTCTCTCTGCGTTCAACCTCTCGAGTTCGACCGCGGAATGGTCGGCGAACTTCATGGCGGCGGCAATCGCGTGGTGGCCGGCCTGGTCCGCGATCAGGCGATGCATCGCCTGGCAGATGCGGCGGTACGAAGGGTGTCCCTGCGGCGCCGTGCGCAGCTCGATGACGTGCATCGCTTCGCGCGCGTTCATGTCCATGTAGAAGCGCACGCGGTACGCCATGGCGACGGCGTAGGCGGCGACGGGCTGGAGCCCCTCGGCCACGATCGCGTCATACAGCGATGCCGACTGGTCCATCACCCACTGCCAGTCCTCGAGCGCGCCAGCGGTGCGGATCGCGTCGGGCTCGACGTACCCGTGGCGCGTGCTGAGGGGCTGCCATTCCAGCGTGAGCATGCGGTGGCGCTGCAGGTCGCGGAAGGCGCCGTAGTCGGCGAGCACGTCGAAGCGGTACCGCGTCCGCTCGAACGCGCGCCCCGGCTTATGGCGGCGGTTCGCGCGGTGGCCGATGTACGCGCGCAGGATCTCGGCGCGATTCTCTGCCGGCATGTCGCGCGCGATCGCCAGGAGCTGATCGTCCGGCAGATGCGACGCGGCGTACAGCGCCGAGGCGACGACCTTCGTCTCGCCGTCGGGGTCGAACTCCGAGAGGGTGACCTCCGCGCGCTCTTCGGCCACCGCATCGGCCAGCGCGTCGCGTGCCGCCCCCGCGGCCGCCTCGCGCGCGCACGCCAGGAATTCGCTCCAGCGCCCGCCGCGATCCGGCTGGTCCACGCGGGTGAGAAACGCCGGGATCACCTTGCGAAGTTCGGCGAGCATGAGGCCGGCATGGACGCGCACCTCTTCCAGAGGATGCGCGCGCATCCGGAGCAGCAGCGCCTCGTAGGCCTGGCCCGTCGCATAGATGCCGACGTTCGACCGGGTGGCGGCGGGCAGCATTCCGCGCAGCGTGTCCAGCGCCTTGGCGCGGATCGCGGCGCGATAGACGGCGTCCGAGTCTGCCTGCGCCTTCGGGTAGCGCGCCCGGAAGTGCTCCTGCATGGGGTCGATCCACCGCGCGTATCGTTCGAACGCGCCGTCGAGCGTCGACACAAACATCTGGCGCAACGCGGGACGCTGTTCGATTTCAGCAGGGACGTGGTAGCGCCAGTGTCCGTCGCGCTTCTGCGTGTAGGGGATATACCGGGTGGACTGCTCGAGATACGCCATCAGGCGCCCCCACTCGAGCACCTTCGTCAGGATGTTGGAGACGTCCTCGCAGGCGAGGTGCACGCCGCCAAGCTGCGCGACGGAATCGTCGCCGTAGTCATTGAAGACTTTCGCGTACAGCTGGTCGGCGCGCGCCGATCCGACCGATCCAGGGGCCGCGGCCTTCAGCGCGTCCCCTTCCAGGAACTCGTCCAGGAAAAGCCGCCGGAGCGACTTCGGCGACCGCGAGTAGCGCGCGAACAGCGCCCCCTTCACGGTTTCCGGCAGGTTGACCAGCGCGAAGACGGGGCCGTCGAGATTCGTGAAGTACGGTTCGAGCGCGCGGCGTTCGTCGGGCGTAAACAAGCGTTCGGATTATAGTGGTAAGAAGGTGGCAAATCACGTCTTCACCCATCGCCTCGACGTCCGCTTCCGCGACTGCGACGCGATGGGGCACGTCAACAACGCCGTCTATCTCACTTACATGGAGCAGGCGCGCTTCAAGCACTGGCGCGCGCTCTGGAACTACGCCGAGGATCGCTTTCCGGATCCCGGCGTGATCCTCGCCCGTGCCGAGTGCGACTACAAGTCGCCCGCGCGACTCGGCGAGGCCATCGAGGTGCGGCTCTCCGTCGCCGCGATCGGGCGCACGAGCTTCCAGTACGAATACGAAATCGTGAGCGGCGAGGACGGCCGGCTCATCGCGAACGCGAAGACCGTCCAGGTCGTCTACGACTACGCGAAGAACACGCCGGTGCCGGTGCCCGAGCGGTGGCGGGAGCTGCTCAACAAGAAGCTCGTCTGACAGGTGTCTTGCTGGTGCCGCGCACGGCGGCCGTCACACACCTCAAGTTCCGCCGTCGAAACCGATCGTGACGCTCGTGCCCTCGACGATGACGGGCACGCGGCGCTCGCCGTGCGAGAACTCGAGCATGCGCGTGAGCGCGGCCTTGTCCTTCTTGACGTTCAAGTACTCGAACGGGACCTTGCGCCGCTCGTGGTCCTGCCGCGCGGCCTCGGTGTACGGGCAGCCGTCCTTGCCGAAGATCAACACCATGCGGGAATGATAGCGCGAGCTGGCGCCCGGAAACAGCGCTCCGCGGGCGGCGCATCGCGGGATCCCCACGGTCTGAGATACGATCGATGCCGTGCCCCTCAAGGCGATGCGATCGCTCGGAGCGGCTCTGGTTGTCTGCTTCCTGCCTGGAGGTGGGGCCGACACGGATCCCCTGCACGCGCAGGGCAAGGTGACCGGCGAGTGGGTGGCGCGCCAGATCCAGGATCGCGATACCGGACGCGATTCCCGCGGCACGCTCCACCTGACGCTCTACGATCGCCACGGCCGCGCGCGCGAGCGCACGCTCACCCTGCTGTCCAAGCGAGGCGCCGGACGGGAAGGGGACAAGGTCCTGACGCGCTTCACGCGCCCGGAGGACATCAGGGGCACCAGCTTCCTCGTCTGGGAGCATCCGGCGGCGGAAGACGAACGGTTTCTGTACCTGCCCTCGCTCGGCCGGGTGCGACGGATCGCCGGATCGGAAGCGCAGGAGAGCTTCGTCGGCACCGACTTCAGCTACGAGGACATCGGCGGGCGCGAATTCGACGACTATACCTACGCCTTGCTCGGCAGCCCGGCGGACAACGCGACGTGGCGCGCCCCCGACGGTACCACGCAGCCCGCCTATCGCCTTGAGTCGAAGCGCAAGGACGCGAGCGCGAAGTATCCGCGAGTGGTATCGGTTGTCACAACAGATTTCGTGGTCGTAGGCGCCGAAGTGTTCAATCGCCGCGACGAGGGCGAAAAGGTGTACGCGGTCACACGGCTCGACAAGATCCAGGGCATCTGGACCGTCCTCGAGGCCGGGATGTCCAACCTGCTCGATCGGACGCGGACGCGCCTGCGGGTCGAGCGCATCGAGTACAACGCCGGGCTCTCCGACGCGCAGTTCTCGCGCCGCGAGTTGGAGCGCGGCGCAGGCCGATGAGCGATCGTCTCGCCGTCTTCCTCTATCGCTGGCGGAAACCGCTGTCGGCGCTGATCGTGCTGGGCGCCGTCCTGTCTCTGCCGTCGCTCGGCGTCATCACCAGGATCGACAACGACATCACCGCGTGGTTCTCCCGCGACGATCCGGTCTTTCAGCAGTACGAACGCTTCAGGAAGGAATTCGGCGGCACGCGCACCCTGATCGTCGCGCTGAAGGCGGAAGAAGGGACCGTATTCACCGCCGAGCGCTTCCAGTTCCTGGAACGCGCCACGGCGGACATCCAGCGCATCCGGCTCGTGCAGCGCGCCGACAGCCTCGCCACGACGAACATCGTCTCGGGTGCCAGCCAGGTCGGAGGGACGGGCGTTTTCGCAGGCGGCCGTGATCGTACACCGTCAGTTTCGGCCGCCGGCGAAAATGCTCGCCCCTCCGACCGAAGTTCCGACGACGACGCCACGCTGCTCGTGCGGCCGCTGTCCGACGTCTTCCGCGAGCAGGGCATCGCTGCCGTCCGGCGGCTCGCGATGCGGGACGACTTCATTCGCGGCGACCTCGTATCGGACGACGAGCGGGTCGTCGCGATCGTCGTGGGCTTCGACGAGGACCGGGTGGACGAGGTGCGGGCGCAGGTGGTCGACGCGGTGCACCGCGCGGTGACCTCGCGGCTGCCGGCCGGCCTGACCGCGCACTTCAACGGCAGCCTGGAGATCAGCGAAACCTATAACCGGATCACCCTCGACAACACGGCGAAGTTCACCCCCCCGATCCTTCTCCTCACGCTGGCCGCCATCTACCTGATGTTCCGGTCGTGGCGGCGCACCGCGCTGGCGATGTTCGCGGTGCTCGTCAGCGTGTTCTGGACCCTCGGCCTCTACACGGTGATCGGCTTCACCTACAACGTGCTCACGAGCATGCTCGTGCCGCTCATCATCGTCCTCGCGATCGCCGACGACGTGCACATCATGCAGCACTTTGAGCACGAGCGGCGCCACCGGGACGCGGAAGCCGCGTTCAAGGCCACGGTCAGCCACTTGTTCGCGCCGCTGCTCGGCGCGAGCGTCACCACGGCGCTCGGCATGCTCTCGCTCGCCACGAGCGACGTTGTCGCGGTCCGGCAGTTCGGGATCGGGTCGGCCGCCGGCATCATGATCGACTTCGTCATCTCCCTCGTGCTCGTGCCCTCGCTGCTCGCGTGGGTCCGCCGCGACACTGCATCGGCGGCGCCTCACGAGACGTATCTGGTCGAGCCGCTTCGGCGCGTCGCGAGGCTCTCCGCCGGCCGACCGAGGCTCGTGCTGTCGATCGCCGCCGCGATCGGCGCCGTCACGATTGCCGGCACGAGCCGGCTGTACGTGGACACCAATCACATCAATTTCTTCAGCAAGCGTCACCCGCTGAGCACGTCGGCGGCCGTCATCGACGAGGAGCTGTCCGGCATCTACAGCTTCAACATCCTGCTGGAAGGTCCGCCGGATTCCCTGAAGTCGCCGGACGCGATGCGCCGGATGGAGCGCGTGTCGGCGGAGCTGCTGCGGCTGCCGTACGTGAAGAAGGCGACGTCGGTCGCCGACTACGTGAAACGCATCAACCGCGAGCTGCACGATGGCCGGCCGGAATCCGCGGTCCTGCCGGCCGACGCGCCGGCCATTGCCCAGGAGCTGTTTGTCTTCGGCCTGTCGGACCGCGGTCGCGGCGAGCTGGAACGGATCGTGGCGAGCGATTACTCGCGCGCGCAGATGTCCGTGAAGCTCGCGTCGATGAGTTCGGACCTCGTCTTCGCGCAGATTGAAAAGGCGGAGCAGATCGCGGCCGACGCGTTTGCCGGCACGACCATCACGCCGACCGTCACGGGGTCCGGCCGGCTCTTTTCCACGCTCGACCATTACCTGGTGACCTCGCAGCTGAGCAGCTTCGCGACGGCCTTCGTCACCGTGTTCGGCGTGATCTTCCTGGTCTTCCGGTCGGCGCGTTTCGGCGTGCTCGCGATCTTCCCGAACCTCTTTCCGGTGCTGGCCGTGCTGGGCATGATGGGATGGCTCGACATCTCGATGAACGTGGCGACCATCATGGTCTCGAGCGTTGCGCTGGGCGTCGTGGACGACGACACGATCCATTTCATCAACCGGTTCCGCAGGGACCGCGCGCACGGCGCGACGGTAGACCGCGCGATCGAGGCGGCGACAGTTTTCGAAGGCCGCGCGGCGCTCACCACGGCGATCATCAACAGCGCGGGATTCGGCGTGCTGCTGGCGTCTGAATACCGTCCTACCGCGTGGTTCGGCGGCCTGCTCGGTCTGACGATGGCCACCGCGTTCCTGGCGGAGGTGTTCGTGCTGCCGGCGATTATCAAACTTGTGCCGTGGTTCCAGGGGGAGCGGGCACTCACCGCGGAACGCGCGGAAGCCGCGGGAGCATGAACACCAACGTGCGCGTCGTCCTGCCTGTCGTCGTCTTCAGCGTGTTCTGCGCGTCTTGCGGTGAGCTGACCGCGCAGACGCGCCCCAGCGGCTATGTCTGGCTGGCTGTGGATCGTCTGCCGAACGCGCCGGTCCCCGTCACCGAGCTGCGGGCGCGGCTCTTCGCCGAGGAGAAGTTCGGCCTCGGCCGCCTCACAATCCATCTGGCCGGCTTCGTGGAGGGACTCGTGGCCGACAGGGGCCGCGGCCAGACGGCGCGCGACGTCACCGCGCGGCCGCAGGAGGCGTACGTCGAGGTGGCCGGGGCTCGGGCGGACCTGCGCGCCGGCTACACGCGCGTGGTATGGGGCCGCCTCGACGAGATTCAGCCGACCGATATCGTGAATCCCCTGGACCTGGCGCGGTTCTTCCTGGAAGGCCGATCGGAGGCGCGGCTCGCCGTACCCCTCGTCCGAGGACGCCTCTTTTTCGGCGAGCGCGCGACGATGGATGCCGTGCTCGTGCCGACCTTTACGCGCGGATCATTCGATCTGCTCGACGAGCGCGCGTCACCCTTCAACCTGGAAGCAGACCGCATCGTCTGCCTGGGCATCGGCGTGTGCCGGCCGCTCGACCCCGCGGTGCTCGAGCCGCCAACGTCCCTGCGAAACGTGCAGGGAGGCGCCCGCGTCTCCGCGACGGCGGGGCGGTGGGACTGGTCAGTGGCCGCGTACCGAGGGTTCGACGCGTTCGGGACCTTCAAGGTGCAGCCGCCCGACCCGCTGGCGCTCGCGCCGCTGATGCAGGCGGCGCGGACCTTCCCGCGTTTGACGATGGTCGGCGGCGACTTCGAGACCGCGCGGGAGAACTGGGCGCTGCGCGGCGAGGTCGCCGCGATTCACAGCGACGTCGATCGGGTGGACGTGGGCGCCGGTGTCGACCGGCGGGCCGGTCGGTTCCACGTGAGCGGCACGTTGCTCGTCCATCGCGAATCGGCCGCCGGCGAACCTTCGCGGTATACAACATGACGGATCGGTCGGCGTTTGCCCGGAACATCACGTCGATGGAGCTTGTGGAAGATGTCGCGATTGAAGGGTCGGTGGGATGGTTCATCGGCAGGAGCGCCGACGCAATCGGGCGTTTCGCCGACCGCGATTTCCTCTACGCGCGCCTGCGAGTACACTTCTGACTTTTCCTGAACCCTGAACCCAGACAGTGCACTTCACTCCTCTCCCAGCCAACAACCCCAGCATCTATACCGGCCGCACCGGGAACAACACGTATCTGCTGCCCGGCGCAGAACCGGCGCTCATCGACGCTGGTGTGGGCAACGCGGCGCACGTCGCTGCCATCGAGGAGCAGCTTGCCGGCGCGGCGCTCGCCCGCGTGATTGTCACGCACGCGCATTCCGATCACGCTTCCGGCGCGCAGGCGCTCGCGGCCCGGTGGCCGTCGGCGGAATTCCTGAAGGTGCCATGGCCGGACCGCGACGTGAAGTATCCCGTGCCGTGGACGCCGCTCCGCGATGGAGATCAATTGCGCGCGGGGGGTGCCGTGTTGACCGTGGTGCACACGCCCGGCCACGCGCCGGACCATGTCTGCCTGTGGCACGAGGGCACGCGCTCGCTGTTTTCCGGCGACCTCGCCGTGCGCGGGATGAGCGTGGTGATTCCGGGGGGACGAGGCGGCAGCGTCGCCGAGTACCTTCGGTCGCTCGAGCGCGTCATGGCCATGAAGCCGTCCGTGCTGCTTCCGTCGCACGGGCCGGTAATCCGCGACGTCGAGGGGCTGCTGCGGCAGTACATCGCGCACCGGATTGAGCGGGAGCAGCAGATTGTCGAGGCGCTGGCCGCGCGGGCGCGCAGCGTTGACGACCTCGTGGCGCACCTCTATCCCACGCTCCACCCCAAGCTGAACGATGCGGCCCGCGGCAGCGTCGTCGCGCACCTGGAGAAGCTTCAGTCGGAGGAACGCGCCCGCGAAAGCTCCGGGGTGTGGATTGCCATCTCGCCCGGCTCGATTTGTTGATCCAGGCGATGGCGAGCGCACGACTCGCCTGTCGAGTCCACGAGACGCACGACGTGCCCGCCGTACGTCTCGTAGATACCGATGAGGCAGCCGCAGGGCTGTGCGTCGCTGCCCAAGGCTTTGAGGATCCGCATCACGGTCCTGACTGGAGGCGCTGGTTTGCTGCGCCGTTCGGGCGAACGGCGCATGCCGGTAAAGACTATCGGCGGGGCCGGATCGTTTAGTTTGTCGGTGTTTGTCCTACAAACCGGAAAGTGTGACTGTCACACTTATTAAGTGTGACTGTCACACTTACTTACGACCTTACGACTCAGCCGGCATCCAGCCCGGCGGGAGCGATGGGAGCCGTTCGGGTCGCCTGGTCGCTCGCGGCAACGCGTCCTTGACCACCTTCTCCAGCTCTTCCAGGTACTCGACGAATCGCCGGCGCCCTTCGGGCGTGAGCCGGCAGAGCGTCTGGGGGCGCCGTCCCTCGAACCCTTTCCAGATCTCGACCAGGCCGGCGTCGCGAAGCACGTCGAGATGACGGCTCAGATTGCCGTCGGTCAGGCCGCACAGGTGTTTCAACTCGCCGAACAGGAGCCCCTCGGTGCGCGTAACCAGCGAGGTCATGATGCTGAGCCGCGCCCGCTCGTGCATCACTCGATCGATGCCGTCGTAGGCAAACCTGCCAGGCTCGTGGTCGCTTCGCTTCTTAGTCATGGCGTTCGACATTCCAGTAGAGAACCAGCGCGGCCAGCAGCTGCCCGCCTCCGAACGTCCCTCCGACCGACCACGGCGATCGCGCGACGGGGGTTGGCGAGAGCCAGAGCAGTCCGACGCCCGCGGCAAAATAGAAGAGCGCCACCCAGCCGCTCGCACGAGGCAGGTAGGGTCGCGAGGCAAAGATTCCCAGGCCGAAAAAGAGCGACCAGACGCCCGGGAGGGTCGCCACGAGCGCGGGGCTCACGCGCAGAAACGTGAGGGTGACGAGCGCCCCTGCCACCATCGCGGGAAGGAACTGCCCGACGACCCGGCGCGTGCGGCGCCGTTCGGTCGTGCCCTCGTGCACGAGGTAGTTGTGGACGATCTCGCTGCTCGCGATCAGGCCGCAGACGATGGCGACGCCCGACCAGTAGAGGACGAAGCCGATCGGGTCGTGCCATCCGAGTGCGGGCGGCTGCATTGCCGCCGCGGCAATTCCGGCCACGCCCGAGCATGCCATCGGCAGAGGCCGGTACCCGCGATACACCTCCCCCTTGGCGAGGTGCTGGTGGATCTCGGCGATCTGGTCGAGCGCGCGGCCGACGTTCATCGCTTGTACTTTGCACTGTAAAGTGTCTCAGCGTCAACACCCCCGCTCTCGCTGTGCCTCAAGGGCCCGCCGCCCTGGTCGGCAACCCGCGGAGCGGTGGGCGGCACCGCACCCGGCCGCGCCGCTCCTGGTGTACGATCGCTCTTCTGTGACCGACCATCCGAACGCACGCCTGCTCATCGGCCCCGCCGAGCTGCAGAAGCTCGACCGCGTCCAGGTGATCGACACGCGCCCGGCTGAGCGGTTTGCCGCCGGCCGCATTCCAGGCGCCATTCACCTCGAGCTGTGGGGTCTCAGCCTCAACGACACCGACCCCGCGCCGATGCGGGCATTCCTCTGGACCATCAGCCACTACCTGACCACGCGCGGCATCGATCCCAAGCCTCCCGTCGCGGTCTATGAAGACAGCGAGACCGGCATCCGCGCGGCACGCGCCTTCTGGTTCCTCGAGTACTTCGGCCACCCGGACGTGCGCGTCCTCGATGGCGGCTTCCAGGCGTGGAAGGGCGCCGGCCTGCCGATTGAAACCGGTGAAGCGAAGACGGCGCCGAAAGGCACGTGGCCCGACGATGGGAGCACCGGGCGGCGGGAGGACACGCTCGCCGGCTGGCGCGATGTGTTCGCGGGTGCGGGCGCGCCGGGGCATCGGCACGACCTTGCGATACTCGACACCAGGTCCGAGCAGGAGTATCGCGGCACCCTGAAGCGCGCCAGTCGCGCGGGCGCGATACCGAACGCCATTCACGTCGAGTGGAGGGACAACCTCGACGCGACCGGCCGCTTCAAGTCCGCCGCCGACCTGCGGAGGCTGTACGAAGCGAAAGGCATCACGCCCGATCGCGACGTGATTTCCTACTGCCAGGGAGGCTACCGCGCCGCGCACGGATACCTCGCGCTGCGGCTGCTCGGCTACCCTCGCGTCCGCAACTATGTCGCATCGTGGGCCGAGTGGGGGAATCGGGAAGAGCTGCCGGTCGAACAGGTAAAAGGGCAAAGGTAAGAGGGAAAACGCAATGAATCGCGTGATTGACTTCATCAACACGAACCGCGACCGCTACATCGACGAGCTGAAGCAGTACCTTGCCATCCCCAGCATCTCCGCGCTGCCGCAGCACCAGGGCGATCTGCGGCGCTGCGCCGAATACACCGCCGAGGAGCTGAAGCGCATCGGCCTCGAGAACGTCCGCCTGATCGAAACCCCGGGCAACCCGGTGGTGTACGCCGACTGGCTGCAGGCCGCCGGCGCGCCGACGATGCTCTTCTACGGCCACTACGACGTGCAGCCGGTCGATCCGCTGGAACTCTGGGAGTCGCCTCCCTTCGAGGCGACGGTGCGCGAGGGGGAGTTGTACGCGCGCGGCGCCGTCGACGACAAGGGACAGATCTTCATGCACTTCAAGGCGATCGAAGCGCACGTGAAGCAGAACGGCCGCCTGCCCATGAACATGAAGATCATCCTCGAGGGAGAGGAGGAGGTCGGCTCCGCCAACCTCGATACCTTCGTGCGCGACAACAAGGATCTCCTCTCCGCCGACGTCGTTGTCATCAGCGACTCGCCGATGTTCGAGCGCGGCATCCCGTCGATCTGCTACGGCCTGCGCGGCCTCATCTACTTCCAGATCGACCTGCGCGGCACCAGGAGCGACCTGCACTCGGGCTCGTTCGGCGGCGCGGTCGCGAACCCCGCGTTCGTGCTCGCGCAGATCCTCGCGCAGATGAAGGACCGCGGCGGCCGCATCAAGATCCCCGGTTTCTACGACGAGGTGGTGCAGCTGACGGAGGAGGAACGCAACGAGTGGAAGCGCCTGCCGTTCAACGAGACGAAATACAAGAAGGACCTCGGCGCGCCGCGGCTGTTCGGGGAGACGGGCTACACCACGCTCGAGCGCGTGTGGGCGCGTCCCACCTTCGAGGTGAACGGGATCCTCAGCGGGTTCACGGGCGAGGGGGCGAAGACGGTCATCCCGGCGGTCGCGATGGCGAAGGTGAGCATGCGCCTCGTGCCGAACCAGGATCCCGACAAGATTGCGACGCTGTTCGAGGACTACCTGAAGAAGGTCGCGCCCAAGACGGTGGAGTTGAAGATCACGCGGATGCACGGAGGGAAGCCGTGGATGGCCGCCTTCGACAACACGTTCGTCCAGGCTGCCGGCCGCGCCATCGAGCAGGGCTTTGGGAAGAAGCCGGTGTTCAACCGCGAAGGGGGCTCGATTCCCGTCGTCTCCACGTTCCAGGAAGTGCTGGGGCTGCCCTCGGTGCTGTTCGGCGTGGGCCTGCCGGACGAGAACTCCCACGCGCCGAACGAGAAGCTGGATCTTTCCAACTTCCACAACGGCGTGATCTCGGCGGCTTATCTGTATGAGGAGATCTCGAAGCTGGGGTAGTGCGTTCAGTATCAAACATGCAACATCTGTCTTGACTCTTCCACCAACGGATGAGATTATTCCCATCTACCTCGACCTTTAAGCAGGCATCCTTGGCCTTGGGCTCGCGGCGCCTTTGGCCTTGAGTCAGTATGGACTCGCATTCCCGCGTTTACGTCGCCGGGCACAGGGGCCTGGTGGGCTCGGCGCTGGTTCGTAAGCTCGAGGCGGACGGCCACCGGGACCTGCTCCTTGCCACGCGCGAGCAGCTCGACCTGCGCGATCAGGCGGCGGTGAACTACTGGTTCAAGGCGAACCGGCCCGAGTACGTCTTCCTGGTGGCGGGCACCGTTGGCGGCATCCTCGCCAACTCCACGCGCCCCGCCGAGTTCATCTACGACAACATGCTCATTCACGCGACGGTGGTGCACGCGGCGCACCTGTTCGGCGTGAAGAAGCTGCTGTATCTCGGCAGCTCCTGCATTTATCCGCGGCTCGCGCCGCAGCCGATGACGGAAGACGCGCTGCTGAGCGGCCCGCTCGAGCCCACCAACGAGTCGTACGCCATCGCGAAGATCGCGGGCATCAAGTTGTGCCAGGCGTATCGCGCGCAGTACGGGTCGAACTTCATCTCGGCGATGCCGACGAATCTGTACGGCCCGAACGACAACTTCGCTCTTGCCAGCTCGCACGTGCTGCCGGCGCTCATCCGCAAGTTCCACGACGCGAAGGAGGCCGGCGCGCGCGAGGTGACGATCTGGGGCACCGGCGCGCCTCGACGCGAGTTTCTGCACGTGGACGATCTCGCGGACGCCTGCGCCTTCCTGATGGAGCGGTACGACGAGAGCGCGCACGTGAACGTCGGCACGGGCGAGGACGTGACCATCGCGGATCTGGCGGGGATGGTGCGCGACGCGGTGTATCCGGACGCGAAGATCGTGTACGACACGACGAAACCGGATGGCGCTCCACGCAAGCTCCTGGACGTCTCCAAGCTGCACGCGCTTGGCTGGCGCCACCGGACGCCGCTCCGCAGGGGCATCGCGTCAACTTACAGGTGGTTCCTCGAACATCAGCGCGCGTTCAGGGACACGGACGCCGTGCACGCATGAAAGCACTCCCTCGACTCGTGACGTTCCAGTCCGCTCGCGCCAGGGCCGGCGCCGGTGCTGGCTGGACGCTTGGGCATTTTTGCTGCCGGCGTAGGAAATGGTCCGTGTCCCGCTACTCAGCCGCAGCGTTGGTGCTCGTTGGCGCGGCGATGTCCGCCTGTGCCCCCGACCCCGAAAAGGAGCGGCTCGAGGCGACCACCAGAGCCACCTACGACCCGCAGACCGGCCGCCTCCAGCGTCTGACCTACGACAGCAACAAGAACGGCACGATCGACACGTGGACCTATATGGAGGGCACCCGTATCCTCCGTGCGGAAGTCGACACCAACGAGGACGGGAAGATCGATCGCTGGGAGATCCACGGCACCGGCAACACGCTCGAGAAGATCGGCTTCTCGCGCGCGGACGACGGCAAGGCGGACGCCTGGGCGTTCCAGCGTGCGGACGGCAAGATCGATCGCGTCGAGGTCTCGACGAAGCGCGACGGCGCGGTCGATCGCTGGGAGTGGTACGTGGCCGACGCGCTCGCGCGTGCCGAGGAGGACACCAACGGCGACGGCAAGGCGGACAAGTGGGAGACCTACGCCGCCGGCGCGCTGGAGACCGTCGCGTTCGACGAGAACAACGATGCGAAGCCGGACCGGCGGCTCACGTACGCCGCCGGCGCATTGAAGCTGATTGAAACCGATCCGGACGCGGCCGGCAAGTACACGAAACGGATTACTCCGACGCGATGACGCAGCGATTTCCGCGGACTCTGCGGTGAATCTTCGCAATGAAAGTCATCATTCTCTCCGCGGACTCCGCGGACTCCGCGGACCCCGCGCGCATCGCCGAATGGCTGGGCGCGCGCGGCTACAGCGTCATCACCGTGGGCACCGCCGCCAAGGCGACGGACGCGCTCCCGGAAGGTCCGGCGTTCGCCCTCGTCGATCTCGCCCTGCGCCAGGAATCGCTGAAGTTCCTGCGCGCCCTCGTGACGAACAACCACAGCGCCTGGACCATCGCGATCGCCGACCGCCGCGACGCCGGCAGCACCGCCGAGGCGCTCCGTCTGGGCGTCGTGGACATCATCACCCGGCCGGTGCGGGAAGCCGACATGCTGTCGGCGCTTGCCAACGTCCGCGAGTTCGCCGGACTGGCCGGACGCAAGCCGCAGCCGGTTGCCGAGGCCGCGATCGACGGCCTGTTCACGCTGTCCCCACGCATGCGCGATGTGTACGAGATCGCGCGCCGCGTGGCGGCGAGCCGCTGCCCGATCCTCCTCGTCGGGGAGCGGGGGACCGGCCGCGAGACGGTGGCGCGCGCCATCCACCGTTACGGGCCGCAGCGTGACGGCGAGTTCGTCAAAGTCGTCGCGGGCGCCGACTGCACGCGGGAGCTCGCCCGTGCGATCGAGCACCACCGGGGAGGCACCCTCTACATCGAAGACGTCAGCCTGCTGCCAGAGCCGGCGCAGGCGCGGCTCGAGAGATGGCTGCGCGGTGCGCAGGACGCGCCCGTGCTGGACAACGGCCATCCCACCGTGCGCACGGTTGCTGGAGCGCAGCCGCGCATTGACGGCTTTACCGATCGCCGCACCTTCCGCCGCACCCTCTTCGAGGCGCTCTCCGTCGTCCGGCTCGAGCTGCCCACGCTTCGCGAGCGGTCGCAGGACATCCCGCTGCTCGCCCTGCTCTTCATGAAAGAGGCCTGCGCGCGCCACGACATGGCCGCCAAGAGCTTCTCGCGCAGCGCGCTCGCGCTGCTCTCGTCCCTCCCCTGGCGGGGCAACGCCGCGGAGCTGCGCGGCCTGGTCGAGCGCCTCGCCGTCATGGTCCCGCGTGGCGTCGTCCTTCAGGAGGACGTCCTTCAGCACGTGCGGTTCGACGGTGCCAGCGCCCGGGGGGGCACCGTCGGGACCCTCCGGGAGGCCCGGCATCAGTTCGAGCGCGAATTCATCGCCTCCGCCCTCCAGCGCCATGGCTGGCGGATGGAAGCGGCGGCCTCCGAGCTCGGGATCGAGCGGACCAACCTGTATAGAAAGATGAAGCAGCTGTCCATAATTAAAGGCGAGGGAAGGGCTTAGCGGCGCGCGTCTCCCTACAACATCACGTTGCAGTTTCGATACAGATCGGCTTTCGTTCTATTGACCCAACCGCAGAGATAAACCAGACTCTGCAGCGCGAAACGCACAGAGGCTCCATGCGAAAGATTCTCTCGGCGTTGACGTGTCTCGCGGTTGCGGTTTCGGCCATTCCCGTCGGCGCGGCGCGCGTCGTGCCGCGCCAGGATCAGACGGGAGGGGTGCAGGGCGTCGCCCGGAACGCCCAGCAGCAGACCCTCGCGAACCACACCGTGCAGATCCGCAACGTGCAGACGGGGCAGCTCGCCGGCACCGGCACGACCAACGCCTCTGGGCAGTTCACGTTCACCGGCCTCAATCCGGGGAACTACGTGGTGGAAATGGTGAACGCCGCCGGCCAGATCGTCGGCACCACTGTTCCGATCAGCGTGGCGGCCGGCACGATGGCGACAGTGGCGGTGACCGCCAGCGCGGCAGGTGCCCTCGCGGCCGCCGGCGGCGCCGGCTTCGGGATATTCGGCCTCGGCTCGGCGGCCAGCGCGGCCATCATCGGCGGCGTCGCGGTGGGGCTGACCGCGGGAGTGGTTGCGACCACGAACAACGCGAGCCCGTCGCGGTAGGTACGGTTCCAGGCGGGCTGCGGCCGGAGACACTTCGACAAACCGCTCGCGCGTCGGACGCGGCTCTCGCGCCCCGGTGCGGGGTGTTCCCGCAGCGGGGCCGGTTATGAAGAGATGAGACTCCTGCGCGTTGCCGTTCTTGTGGCCGCCTGCGTGACCTGCTCGCGTCCGGCCTCCGGCCAGGCAGAACCGGACCCGCGGGCTGATGCACGCTTTCACGTCGGACCGTTATACCTGACGCCGACCATCTCCATTACCAACCTGGGCGTCGACAACAACGTGTTCAACTCGGCGGAAGCACCCGAGTCCGACTTCACCTTCTCGCTCCGACAGAATCTCGACGCCGCGGTTCCGTTCGGTCGGAAAGCGCTGCTGACCACGACAGGCGCGGTGACCGTCGACTATTACTGGAGATTCAGCAGGGAGCGCGCGGTCAGCGGCAACCTCGTCGCCAGGCTCGAGCACTATCTGAACCGCATGACGATCTTCCTGGAGGCAGGCGAGGAGAGCACGCGCCAGCGGCCGAACTTCGAGATCGACGCGAGGCTCCGGCGCGAGCATCGCTCGGGGTCGGCGGGTGTCTCCGTGCGCGTGTTTCGCAAGCTTTACCTGGAACCGTCCGTTGCCGTCTCAGAGGCCCGCTTCGACGCCACAGCGATGTACGACGGTGTGCAGCTGCGCGACACGCTGGGACGCGACACTCGAACGGGGCGTCTCGCCGCCAGGTGGCGCGCCACGCCGTTGACCAGCTTTGGGCTGCGTGTCGAGGCGGAAGCGGATCGCTTCCCGTGGGCCCCGGAAAGAAATGCCGACACGGCGCGGGTCACCGCAGGTGTCGACATGCGGCCGCGGGCGCTGGTTTCCGGGTCGGCCCATGTTGGCGTGCATCGTTTCCGGACGCTCAGCCGCAAGCTGCCCGACGATGAGGGGCTGTTCGCCCAGGCGACGCTCGCATACAGGATCGTGAGTTCGACCTCGTTGGAACTGACGGCCAAACGCGACGTCGGCTATTCATATCAGGTGCGCGAACCCTATTACGTCGTCAAGATGTGGGGACTCGTCGTGCGGCGACACCTTGGCTCGTCCTTCGCCGCCTCACTGGGAGCGCTGCGGAACTGGTACGCGTACCGCCCGTTCGACCAAGCTCCTCCGGCCGTCGAGGACGCGGCGCTGAAGCCCGGGCGCGTCGACCTGACGTGGAATTACACCGCCTCCATCTCTCATGGTTCACCGCGTGGCAGGCAGGTGGGCGTCGCCGCCTCGTACGTTGACCGGCAGTCAAGCACGAAGCGGACACTCGCGTACAACTCGACACGGGTTGGCATGTTCGTGGTCCAGCGTTTCTGACATGGCAGCAGTTCCAGCCTCCTTCGCTCGCTTCTGCATCCAGATGCAGTTGCCGCTCGTTGTCCTGATGCTGCACGGCGTCGCAGCCTCGGCTCAGCCCGCCGGCTCGTACATCATTGGTCCGCCCGACATCCTGCAGATCACGGTGTTCGAGCAATCGGACCTCACGGGCCGGTTCACTGTGGAAGCCGACGGGACGATCAACTTTCCGCTGGTCGGCCGCCTGAAAGCCGCGGGCATGAGGCTGCGGGAATTCGAGGAGGAACTGAAGCGGCGTCTCGCGGACGGGTTCCTCCGGAATCCCCAGGTGACTGTCGGGGTGGAGCAGTTCCGAAGCCAGCGCATCTTCATCCTGGGAGAGGTCCGATCCCCGGGCACGTATCCGCTGACCGGCGACATGAGGTTCATCGAGGCGCTGGCGCGCGCCGGCTCGGCCCTGCCCAGCGCGTCCGGAGAGGCGCTGGTCGTTCGAGCACGCGATCCGCGCCGTGTGACGGGGCCGACGCTGCCCCAGGCCGCGCAGACGGCAGACGGCACCGAGGTCATCACGATCGACCTTCGCGAATTGCAGAGTGGTGCGCTGTCGCACAACATCGAGCTTCGCGACGGCGACACGATCTTCGTACCGCAGGCAGAGACGATCTACGTCTTCGGCGAGGTCAAGAACCCGGGCTCGTACGGCATCAAGCCGAACACAACGGTTCTGCAGGCGCTGTCGCTTGCGGGCGGTGCGACGCAGTTCGCCGCGCTGAACCGCATCAAAGTCATCCGCTTCGTCGACGGCAAGCGTCGGGAGATCAAGGTGAAGCTCAGCGACATCGTGCGAGCGGGGGACACGCTCACGGTGCCCGAGCGCTTCTTCTGACGCGAGCCACACGTTCAGGTCACGACATGTTCAACGACACAACCGCCGCCAACGCCTCGATACCGGCTCGCGATGCTTTCCCGGGCGCGATGATTCGCGGCCCCTTTCGCTCGGAACAGCCGCAGCTGACCGAACAGCTCATGGTGCTGCACAGGCGGCGATGGGTCGCCGCCGCGGTCTTCCTGCTCGTGCAGCTGCTCGTCGTGGCCGTCACCTTCACCCAGACGTCCATCTACGAGGCGCGGGTCCGACTGCTCATCGATCCCGGGACGCCGAACTTCGTCAATTTCCGCGGCGCTGTCGAGGAAGGCCAGTTGCGAACCGACTATTACGAGACGCAGTACACGCTGCTCAAGAGTCGCACGCTTGCGCGTCGCACGTTGGGCGACCTGAACTTGTGGTCCCGTGCGCCGTTCGGAGGAGACTCCCGTCCGGCTTCCGCCAGGCTGCTCCACCGCGTGGAGGCGACGCTTATGTCCGCGGCGAGCTCCATTGGCGAAGTGTTTCGGGCGCCACGGGCCCAGGCGTCGCCACTGCCGGGCGAAACCAGCGGGCAGTCCCGCGCCATCGATGCCCTGCTCGGTTCGCTCAGCGTTTTGCCCATTCGCAACAGCCGCATGGTGGACGTGACGTTCCGGTCGCCCGACCCGGCGCTGGCCGCCGAGATCGTCAACCGCCACGCCAAGGCCTACATCGAACAGACGATGGAGTTCCGGTTCCATACGTCGAAGGAAGCGACCGACTGGCTGGCCGCCCGCCTGGCCGAGAGCCGCAGCCAGGTCGAGGCAGCCGAAAACGCGCTGCAGCGCTACCGGGAGCGCAACGACGCGATTTCCCTCGAGGACCGGGACAACATCATCGTGCAGCGCGTGACGGACATCAGCGTCGCGCTGACGCGCGCGAAGACGGACCGCATCGAGAAGGAAGCGGTCTACAGGCAATTCGCGGCGGCCCGCGGGAACCCCCCCGCGCTCGATTCCCTTCCCGCGATTCTCGGAAACACGTTTCTCCAGCAGCAGAGGCTCGAGCTGTCCAATCTTCAGCGGCAGGAAGCCCAGCTCGCCCAGAAGCTGGGGGACCGCCATCCGGAGATGGAGCGCATCCGTTCGGCGGTCCGATCGGCGCAGGCGCGCCTTCAGGTCGAGATGGCGAAGGTCGTCCAATCCGTGCACAACGACTTTCTTTCGGCGCAGGCGCAGGAACGGAGCCTCGCCGGCGCCCTCGAGGCCCACAAGCGTGAGGCGCTGGAGATGAACCACAAGGCGATCGAGTTCGGTGTGCTGAAGCGCGAAGCCGAAAGCGCGCGGCAGATCTACGACAGCCTGCTGCAGCGAGCCAAGGAGATGGGTGTCTCCAGTGAGCTGCGGACCAGCAGTATCAGGATCATCGATCCGGCGGAAGTGCCCCAGGCGCCCATCACTCCCAATGCCTGGAAAAGCCTGACCCGAAGCGCGGCCGTGGGTCTCGTGCTGGCAATCGCAGTAGCTTTCGCGTTCGAGCGCCTGGACGACCGGATCCGCCGTCCTGAGGACATCAAGCGGCACCTGGGCATGCCGGTTCTCGGCCTCGTGCCCCTCGTGGACTCGAACCCCGCCGACGCGCGGTCGGTGCTGGCGCGCGGTGTGGCACCGTTATTTCTCGAGGCGCTGCGCACGCTGCGGACCAACGTCATCTTCGCCTCGGCGGACGAGGGTTCCCGTTCAGTCGTCGTGACGAGCACGGATCCGAGCGAGGGGAAGACCCTGGTCGCTGCCAACCTCGCGACCGCGTTCGCTCAAGCGGGCCACCGCGTGCTGCTCATCGACGCGGACATGCGCCGGGCCCAGGTTCACGGGCGTTTCTCGCTGCCACTCGAACCGGGCCTCTCAAACATTCTCGTCGGGAGTCACAAGCCGGCTCACACCATCCGCAAGATTGGTGATCTCCCGCTGTGGGTGCTGCCCGCTGGAAAACTGCCACCGAATCCGACAGAACTTCTGGGCTCCCGCCCGTTCAAGCAGTTTCTGGTGACCCTCCGCGAGCACTTCGACTGGGTCTTTATCGACACCCCACCGGTTCTCGCCGTGACGGATGCGACGGTAGCGGCGCATGGATGTTCCGGGGTCCTGTTTGTGGTCGGAGCTGACATGGTCAGCCATCGCGCGGTCTCCACCGCCGTGGAACGCCTGGGCAACGTGCGCGTCATGGGCACGGTCCTGAACCGCGTCGACCTGCACCGCCAGGCGTACTACTACTCCAACCACTACCGGAAGGAATACTCGCGATACTACGCGAAGCGGGCATGAGCCACGTTGGCGCTGCGGTGTTTCAGGGCGGCAGGAGAACGGCGCGAGTGTTCGTGTGGGCTGTCCTCGGCCTGGCCGCCTGGGGTGTCCTGGCGTTCGGCGCCGTGTACTCCTGGGCGTACTGGCCCCTGATTGGTGGTGCCGCCGTGGTCGGAGGCCTTGGCCTCTTGCCGGTGCACGGCACTCGCCGCCACGGGCCGACGATCCCGATGCCGGTGGCGGCCGGCATCCTGCTGGCGCTTGCGGCTCCACTGCTGCAGCTCGTACCGCTTTCGCAGGCAACGCTGGCGCGGTGGAGCCCTGAGACCGATCGAACGTTGCGCGTGTACAGCGTTGAATACGCGTCAGGGCTGCTGACGTCCCATCCCCTCTCGCTCCGGCCGGAGTCAACCTGGCTCGCCGTCGCGCTTTTCGCCGCGCTGGCACTCCTGCTGTTCGGGGTGGCGCGGATGATGTCGCTGGTGGGTGTTCGATCCTTTGCCACGGGAGTGGTGATCCTGGGCACGTCCGTCGCGATTGTTGGCATCGTCCAGAAGCCCTTTTATGACGGTCGGATCTACGGTTTTTGGGAGCCGGAACTTGGCGGGAGCCCGTTCGGGCCGTTCGTCAACCGCAATCACTACGCGGGCTGGATGATCATGGCCCTGTGTCTGTCACTCGGGTACCTCTGCGGCCGTGTCGCCCAGGACACGCGCCACCTCCGTCGCGGCCTGCGGGAACGGATCGTGTGGTTCGGCTCGCGTGACGCGAGCCAGATCGTCATGCTCGGATCGGCTGTGTTCGTCATGGCGCTTGCGCTGGTGCTGACGATGTCGCGCTCCGGCATCGCGTGCTGTGCCGGAGCGGTCACGCTGACCGCCTGGTTCGTCGCCCGCCGCGAACGCGGTGCGCGCAAGGCGGTGCTCTCCGCTTACCTCGCCCTCGTGCTGCTGCTGGCCATTGGATGGGCCGGCGCCGAGGCCGTGGCGAGCCGCTTTCAGCAGGCGGCGGACGGATATGCCCTGAAGCGCGCAGAACCCTGGCTGGACGCGCTGGACATCGCGCGGGCCTTCATGCCGTTCGGCAGCGGTCTGAACACGTACGGGGTGGCGACGCTGTTCTTCCAGAAGCGGAGCCTCGAAGTACACTACGCCGAGGCGCACAACGATTACCTGCAGGTCGCGGCTGAGGGAGGACTGCTGCTCCTCGTGCCGGCCGCGCTCGCGGTGGTGGCGATCGTGCGCGCCGTCAGGCGGCGCTTTCTCGAGGCGGGCGACGATACCATGACCGCCTGGGTGCGAATCGGCGCCGTGACAGGTCTCCTGGCGATCGCGCTCCAGGAGGCGGTCGATTTTTCCTTGCAGATGCCGGGCAACGCCGTGTTGTTCACGGTCGTTCTTGCCGCGGCACTTCATCAGCCGGTGGCCCGTGCTCGCTGAACGCATCCTCCGCATCTCGGAGCCCTTGATCGACACGCTCGCGCGTCGCGCCCGCGTGCTCACCGCGCGCGGAGCCAACATCGTCAACCTGGGCCAGGCAATTCCCGGGGACGCGGCGCCGCGGCAGGCTCTCGCGGCCGCCAGACGCGCGCTCCGCCGCCCGGACGTGAATGTCTACACGCCGGACGCCGGCATCGCCGAGCTGCGGCACGCCACCGCCGCCTGGATCGCGCGCCACGACGGGGTCCGCATCGATCCCGACAGGCAGCTGATCATCACCGCCGGCGCGAACCAGGCACTGATGCTGGCGCTGCAGTGCTGCACCGACGCCGGCGATCGCGTTCTGCTGCCCACGCCGTACTTCATGAATCACGAAATGGCCGTGCGCCTCGTCGACGCCGTACCGATCGAAGTGCCCACGACCGCCGACGAGGGATGGGTGATTACATCGCGCCGGCTGTTCAAGGGGGACACTGGCCGCGCCGCGAGGCGCAAGACGCTGAAAGCCGTCATCATCACCACGCCCAGCAACCCCACCGGCGCCGTCGTGCCGCGGCAGGAGATAGACCGCATCGCGAAACAGTGCGCAAGTCGCGGCATGTTCCTGATCCTCGACCGCACCTACGCAGGGTTCGAATTCGACGGCACGTCGCACGTCGCACCGTCGCACGTCGCACGTGGACGGCTGCCGGAGAACGTCGTCCTTGTCGGCAGCTTCTCGAAAGTCTTCTCGATGACCGGCTGGCGCGTCGGCTATCTCGCGGGCCCGCCCACGTTGATCAGAGAGGCCCTCAAGGCGCAGGACACGACCATCATCTGCGCACCGGCCATCAGCCAGGTGGCGGTGCATGCGGCGCTGGAGGCGCGGCGCGGCGTCACGCCCGCGTATCTCCGCGACCTGCGCAGGCGCCGCGACTACGTGCAGGAGCGCCTCGCGAGCATGCCCGGCTGGTCGGCCGTGCCGGCAGCGGGAGGCTTCTTCACGTTCATCCGCATCGACGGCATGAAGGACAGCATCGCGTTTGCGTCCCGGCTGCTGGAACGCGCGCACGTGCTGATGCTGCCGGGCAGGATCTTCGGGGAAGCCGGCGAAGGACACATACGACTCTCCTACGGCGTCGCGGATGTCGCCAGGCTCGAGGTGGCGTTCGATCGCCTTCATCGAATTCCTTGACGATGAACATCGACCTGATCGTCGGCGCTCCCAATTTCACGAAGGCCGCGCCGGTCGTGGAGCAGCTTCGCGCGCGGCGGCCGGACTGGACGGTGCGCCTGGTCCACACCGGCCAGCACTACGACGAGAAGCTCTCCGAGGTGTTCTTCGAGCAGCTCGGCATGCCGGCGCCAGACGTGAACCTGGGCGTCGGATCGGGCACGCACACCTACCAGACGACGAGCATCATGATTGCGCTCGAAGCGCAATTCCGGCGCGAGCGGCCCGACCTGGTGGTCGTCTTCGGCGACGTGAACTCCACGCTCGCAGCGGCGCTCGTCGCCACGCAGCTTCGGATTCCGGTCGCGCACGTCGAGGCCGGGCTTCGCAGTTACGACCGCGACATGCCGGAGGAGACCAACCGCCTGCTGACCGACGCGCTCGCCGAGGTGCTCTTCGTGACGGAGCGGGACGCCGAGCAGAACCTCCGCAAGGAGGGCGTCCCGCATCAGAAGATCCACTTCGTGGGCAACACGATGATCGACAGCCTCGTGAAGCATCGCCGCGCGGCCCGCGCGCTGTGCGTGCCCGAGGCGCTCGGCCTCCACTCCCGGGAATACGTGGTCGTCGCGCTGCACCGGCCGTCGAACGTCGACAGCGCGGAGCAGCTACGCTCGATCGTGTACGCGCTCCAGAGCCTCGCGGATCATACCGAGGTCGTCTTCCCGGCGCACCCGCGGACCGTGCAGCGCCTGAAGGACGGCGGCCTCTGGGACGACATGGATCGCGGCGGCCGGCTTCGCGTGATGAGGCCGCTCGGGTACCTCGAGTTCCTCGGCCTGATAGACGAGGCCGCGGCGTTGCTCACCGATTCCGGCGGCGTGCAGGAAGAAGCGTTCGTGCTCGGCGTACCATGCGTGACGCTGCGCAAGAACACGGAGCGGCCGATCACGTTGCAGCACGGCGGCAACCGCCTCGCCGGCGAGGATCCACACCTTGCCGTCAGGTACGTCCGCGAGGCGATGAGGGATCGCGACGGCGCCGCGCCGATCCCGGAAGGCTGGGACGGGCACGCGGCCACTCGCATCGTCGACGTGCTTGAAAGGGAGTTCCCACGACGGGTTCTGACAAAGGGATCTGCCGTTGGGTTCTGACAAGGAAACGGTAAACTCTCACCATGCCCCTGCGTATCGCCTTCGACATGGACGGCACGCTCGCGGACTTCGATGCCGCGTTCCGCGACGTCGAAGTCCGCCTGTTCGGCGACGACACGCCTCCGCCACCCGATCAGCCAGAGACGCGCGCCTCCGAGCAGGAGCGCGCCGAAATACCACAGCGGCGCGCGAGCGATCAGCCCGCGGACGATAAGACCGGCGGCGTCGCGCCGTCGCGCCGCAAGCTCGACCGCGTGTGGGCCGCCATCGAGGCGACGCCGAACTTCTGGTCCACGCTCCACCCGATCGACCCGCATGCCGTCCGGCGTATCCGCGACATGACCGTGCGGCACGGCTGGGAGGTGTTCTTCATCACGCAGCGGCCGAAGACCGCCGGAGAGGCCGTGCAGCGACAGACCCAGGCGTGGCTCGTGGAGCAGGGGTTCGACTGGCCGAGCGTCCTCGTGATGCCCGGCTCGCGGGGAAAAGCCGCCGCCGCCCTTCACCTCGATTACCTGGTGGACGACAGCCCGAAGAACTGCGTCGACGTGATCTCCGACTCGAAAGCGCGGGCCCTGCTCATCCTCCGCGAATCGGACGAGCGGATCGAAGCCAGCGCACGCCGCCTCGGCATCGGCATCGCCCCATCGATCGGCAGCTGCCTCGATATCCTCGAAGAGGCGACCGAGGTGCGAGACCAGCCGACGCTGCTCGGAAAGCTCGCGCGCATGGTTGGCTGGCGCGCCTAGCCCTCGTGGTCCGCGTACGCGATCACCGGCAGCTGCCCGCCACGACCCGCACGTCCTTCACATCGATCTTGCGGACGTTGATGTTCAGCTCGATCTCCTGACCCTCCTTGAGCGTGCCTGACGTGCCGACGGCCTTGCCGTCGTTTGGCATCACCGACGCCCATGGCAGGCGCGTTTCCACCTTCCGGCCATCCGACGTGATCTCGATCTCCACCCAGTCACCGTCGCGCTCGATTTCCATCCCGCCACGGTCGATGTCCCCCTCGACCTCTCCGCGCACTTCCACCCGGCGCCCGGCGTAATCGGCCAGGCTGTCGTCATCTTCCAGATCGTCCAGCCAGTAGATCACCGTTGACGCACCCGGCAGCGTGCCGGAGGTGCCGGAGGTCTGCTGTCCCTGCGCCGCTCGCGTCGACATGTCGATGGACGCAGGCAACACGTTCGTCAACAAGAACCCCTTGCCGTCACCGTTGCCAGCGACGAGGCAGCCCGTCACCGTGATGTCTTCATCGCCGCCGGCACCGATCACGTCCGCGTACACCGACCGCTTCTCCGACGGCGCGAAGACGAGCGCCATCGTAAACGCGAGCGCCAGCAGGCCGAGCTTGGTCCGTCTCTGCAATGTCGTCACCCACTCCTCCCGTTCCACAGGCGTGCATTTCGGCTGCCAGCGGCGCGTGGTGTGCGGCGCCCGCGCAGACAGCACGCACACGCGCGATCGGATCGCGCGAAATCCCAAGAAAAACGCCATTCCCGGCGGGTACGGCCGTTGAACTCAGCCGTCGTGACGCACTTCACAGGAGTACGGAATGTCACTGCGTTCAACCGGCTTCATACCCGCGGCTCTCATCTCAACGGCGATCGCGCTGTGCCCGGCGAGCGTGTCCGGCGAACTATTGCCGTCACGGCCGCTCATGGAGCAGCCGCTGATCGGCCTGCGCGCGCCAGTCACGCCAACCGTCGCGGCGACCTCGCGGCCCGTCGATGCGTTCCGCGCGATGCGCTGGTCGTTCGTCGCCGTCCAGGTGCTCGATACGCACTCGACGCTCCTCGCCACGCGCGGCGGCGCGCGGGAAGCCAACCCTCTGATGCGGCCGTTCACGTCATCGGCGCCGCTGTTCATCGCGTTGAAGGGGGCGTCGACGTGGATGATGCTCCGCTCGGCAGACAGGATCGCGAAGCGGAATCCCAAGGCTGCGTTCTGGGTGCTGACGGCCGCGAACGCCGCCCTCGCCGTCATTGCGGCGCGCAACTACAAGGTCGCCGGTGAACCGGGGCGCTGAGGCGCGCCGAACGTTCGGCCTCCCCGCAAGAATCGTGATCGGCGGACCGGAGCACGACACTCGAGCGCTGTACCGCGCCAAGAGATGCGCGTTGCTTCACGGTGTTGCGCAGGCACATCCATTGAAGACGCTGGCAGTGCCTCCCCGAAGGAACCAGGTGCGACATGCGGGCGTGTTTCTCTCGGCCCGTCGTTGTGCTCGTGCTCGTTTCGTCCGGCGCCCTGTACCCGTCTCACTCCGCGGCCGACCCGCTGCGGGCACCGGTCGTCCCCGCCCTGACCATCTTTGAAACTGGGGAGGCGCACCGCGCGACGGTGTCCTCGGACCGCGACTATCAACGACTGCGGTGGTCGCTGGTTGGGATCCAGGCGCTGGACGTGCACTCCACGGTGACGGGGATTGCCTCGGGCGGGGTCCGGGAGACCAACTTCGCGATGAAACCCTTCGCGACCTCCACTCCCTGGCTGCTGGCGCTCAAGGGCGTCTCCACGTGGATTGCGCTGAAGTCCGCCGACACGCTCGCCAGGCGGAACCGCAGGGCGGCGTTCTGGCTACTCGCAGCCAGCAACGTGGCCATGTCCGCGATCGTGGTGCACAACTACCGGGCAGGCGGGCGGCACCGGTAGGGGACAGAGCAGGCACGAGGCAGCAGGCACAAGGCACAGGGCAAAGTGCCCCGTGCCTGTCAGCAGCCTACCAGCTCACCCTCACACCAAACCGGATGACGCGCGGCGCGATGACGCCGCTGATCAGGTCTGCGTTGGCCGGCGACGAGCCGGCGTTCGGGTCCACACGGCGGCGAGATGTCGTTCCACACGACACCCGAGTCGATACGCCGAGGTTACCAGAGGCGCCCCTTTCTGATGGGGCCCCCCCACCTTGAACCCGACGTCATTGATCCAGGCTGTTGGAGTCATGGCGCCGCGCGTCTGGATCGGGCCTAATTGAAGCTCGCGACGCGCCGCCTGAGGTTCTTGACGTGCTCCCAGATGGCCTTGCCCTCTTCCCGCGCTCCCTCGTCGCGCCCCGACTCATCATCATCATCCAGGGAGGACTCCGCCTTGGGGATGAGCGCAAGATATTTCTCGAGATCGCGCAGCGCGGCGGAGAAGTCCTCGAGGTGGTAGGAGAACAGGCCGCGATCCCGCAGCTCGGAAATGGCTGACGGGTCGAGCGCCACGAGCAGGTCGGCCGCCCGGCGCGCGTGCGCAAACGAGCGAAGCGCGACGTAGGCGCGCTTCAGGTTCGTCAGCATCCGGAGCGCCATCGTGCGGCGGTCCGCGGGTGCCAGCAGCGACGGGTGCCATCGCGCGTCCTCCCCGGCCTGCTCGCGCAGCAAGGCGAAGCAGTCAGCCTGCGACCGCAGCTTCCCGCCGGCGAAGGGATCGATGATCAGCGTCTCGCCCACCGGCCCGCCGCCCACCGGGTGCACCAGGAAGCGCCCGGAAAACCCCACCCCTTCGAGCGGCAGTCCGGCGCGCCGGCCGATCTCAATGTAAACGACGGACAACGTGATCGGGATGCCGACGCGGCGCTCGAGCACGACGTTCAGAAAGCTGTTGCGGGGATCGAGGTACTGCTCGCGGTTTGCCGCGAAGCCAAGGGCGCCGAAGATGTAGCGGTTGAGCGCCCTCACGCGGGCGCGTTCCCCCTCGATGCCGTCGAGACGCCGCGCGGCCTGGAGGCCGAATTCGTCAAGCTGCTCCAGATGGGGACGCGGATCGAGGTGCGGATGTTCGATTCGTGCGATGGCAAGTGCCGCCGGTGCGATGCGGTCGCCAGGCGCGCTGAGCGCGCGTTCGAGGTCCGCGGCGATCGCATCGAGCTCAAAGCGGCTCACGCGGACCATTCTAGCCTCGTACCCGCAGAGGCGGACCTTTCAGGTCCGCCCGCGCGCGACCAGCGAGCGGACAAGATCCTCCGTGATCTCATCGAGCGTGCCGACGATCGTGTCCGCGATCTGCAGCTTCGCCGCCGGGAACGTCGTCGTCACTCCGATGCAGCGGAGGCCCGCGGCTTTGGCAGACGCGAGACCCGCGGCGGTATCTTCGATCGCCACGGTGTCCTGCGGCCGCGCGCGGAGCGCCGCGGCGGCCGCGGTGTATGGGTCCGGCGCCGGCTTGCTGAATTCCGTCTCGCCCGATGCGACGATGACCGGGAAGAACGAGTCGAGGCCGAGACGCTTGAGGAGGCGCTCGATTTCAGGGCGCCGCGCCCCGGACGCGATCGCGAGCGGCGCCACAGCCGCCATGCGCCGCACGCATGCGGCCGCGCCGGGCACGAGCAGGGCGTCGCTGGCCTCGAGCGCCTCGAACCGGAGCGCTTTGGCCACGAGTAGTTCCTGCAGATCATCGCTGCACCAGTCGAGCCCGCGGTCGCTGGCGAGCGCCCGGAACATCCCGACATCGTCATAGCCGACATAGCGACCGTAGTACTCGTCGGGCGACAGCGTGACGCCGCGCCGCGCGAGCGCGTCCTGGGTCGAGCGCAGGTGCACCGGCTCGCTGTTGACGATCACGCCGTCGAAGTCGAAGACGATGCCCTGGGGACCGGCAGGCGGCTGGTGGCGGGGGAGGCAGACCATCGCAGGGTTCAGGGCTTGGGGTTCTTGTGCTTCTCACCGGCGCGGATGTGCGCCTTGAGGCGGTTCTCCGGCGGCGGGAAGGGGCAGTCGTACTGCGGGTTGTAGGCGCAGTAGGGACTGTAAGCCCGGTTGAAATCGATCTCGTAGAGCCCGGTCGGCGTTGGGTCGAGGTCGAGATACCGGCCGCCGGGATAGGTCTCTTCTCCATTCGTGAGATCGCCGAATGGAACGAAGAGGCGTTGGGCCACGGGTGAGTCGATGTCGGAAAACGCGGAGAGGCGCAGCGGCTGGCCGTGCACGGAGAACTCCAGCGTCCCGGCCCGGCGCATCTGCCGTTGCTGGCCGGTGGAGGTCGGCATCACGATCGCCTCCGCCCTGCCGGCGGGCGGCTTCAGCGCTGCGGGCACCCGATAGCTCGCGTCCACGGGGAAGTACTGCAGCGGCGGCCACGACGCGCGCTTGCCGGGCGGGATCGGCGATTCGGCGCTCTCGCGGAACATCGCGTCCTTCGCCTCGCGGGCGCGCGCGATCGACTCCTCGTAGCTTGGCGGCGGCGCCGAGCAGGCGGCGAGCGTGAACACCAGGACGATCAGGGGACTGCGAAGAAGCACGCTATCCCAATAGTAGCGCAGCCCCGCAGTCCCCCCGAACCGCCTAAGATTAGAACGGATATCCGCCTTTCGCGACCACTGCGTCCGAGATCCGCCGCCGGAGGACGATCGTGTTGACCGGAGTCACTTTCAGCACCCGGCGCAGCGCGGCGAGCAGCGTGCGCAGCGTGTCCCCCTCGGCGACGGCCGCGAGCGCCTGGCGCGCCGCGATCTCGACGCGCCCGGCCGCGTCGTTGACGAACACCGTCGCCGCATCGGCCACGAGGGGTGCCGTCGTCTGCAGCGCGCGCGTGACGCAGCTCTCCGCCGCGTACGTGTCGATGGCGATGTCGGCCGTCCAGGAGAGCAGCTCCTGCTCGTCGGTGATCTTCTCGCCGTATTTCTGCATCGCCGAGCCGAGCACCATCAGCACGACTTTCTTCATCGCGGCAACCGCGCGCACCTGCTCTTCCAGCAGCCCGTCGCCCGGCATCTCGAGCGAGCCGGGTGCGAGGAGTTCCTGCTGCAGCTTCATCGCGGCGGGGATCAGCGGCAGCCCGCCCTTGAGCGCTCTCCGCATGAGCATGCCCGGGATCAGCAGCCGGTTGATCTCGTTCGTCCCCTCGAAGATGCGGTTGACCCGTGCGTCGCGGTAGTGCCGCTCGGCGGGATAGTCCCTGACGAAGCCGTTGCCGCCGTGAATCTGGACGTTCTCGTCGAGCACGTAGTCGAGCACTTCGCTGCCGGCCACCTTGAGAATCGAGGCTTCGATCGCGAACTCCTCGAGCGCGGCAAGCACCCGGGCCGGATCGTGCGAGCCGCCGAGCATCCCGTCGATCAGGCCGCCGGTGCGGTACAGCATGCTCTCGACCGCGAACGACCGGACGGTCATCTCGGCGAGCTTGTACCGGATCGCGCCGAAGCTCGCGATCGGCTGCCCGAACTGCTTGCGGTTCGCCGCGTACTTCGCCGACTCGCCGATGGCCATCTTCGCGCCGCCGGCGCACATGGCGCCGAGCTTCAGGCGCCCGTAGTTGAGGACGTTGAACGCGACCTTGTGTCCCTTGCCTACCTCGCCCAGCAGGTTCTCCGCGGGCACCCTCACGTCCTGCAGCAGCACCGGCGTTGTCGACGATCCGTGCAGCCCGAGCTTGTGCTCTTCCTTCCCGCTGCTCACGCCCTGGAACGCCCGCTCGACGATGAACGCGGTGAACTGTTCGCCGTCCACCTTCGCAAAGACGATGAAGAGGTCCGCGAAGCCGCCGTTGGTGATCCACATCTTTTCGCCCGAGAGCACGAAGCTGCCGTCGGGCTGGCGCGTGGCGCGCGCCTTCGCGCCGAGTGCGTCAGACCCGCTGCCGGACTCGCTCAGGCAATAGGCTCCGACGGTTTCGCCGCCGACGATGCCGGGCAGGTACTTCCGCTTCTGCGCGTCGGTGCCGAAGCAGAGAAGCGGGGTGATCGCGAGACCCGTCTGCGCGCCGAACGTCGCGGCGAACGACGCCGAGCGCCCCACGCGTTCGCCGACGAGGATCGAGGAGATCTTGTCCAGCCCGACGCCGCCGTAGTCCTCCGGCACGTCGGTGCCGAGCAGCCCCACCTCGCCACACCGTTTCACGAGCTGGCGCGCGAGCGCCCAGTCCTTCTGCTCGAGCTTGTCGAGCGCGGGGAGCACTTCGTTGACGATGAATTCGTCCGCCGTCTGCATGATCATCCGGTGCTCGTCGGTCATGCGTTCCGGCGTGAACACGCTCTCCGGCGCCGTGTCTTCGAGCAACCACGCGCCGCCTCTCGCCTCTGCCGCCGCAGTACTCACTGTCATCGCTCCACCCTCAAATCCTCTAGATCCTCAAATACTCAAATTCTCAAATATTCCGGCGGCGCCCATGCCGCCGCCGACGCACATCGTGACCAGGCCGTAGCGCGATCGGCGGCGCCGCATTTCGTAGAGCAGCGTCGCCGTCAGTTTCGCGCCCGTGCAGCCAAGCGGATGGCCCAGCGCGATGGCGCCGCCGTTGACGTTGACCCGCTCCGGATCGAACGGCAGCTCCTTCAGGCACGCGAGCACCTGCGAGGCGAACGCCTCGTTCAGCTCCACCAGGTCGATGTCCTCGAGCTTCAGCCCCGCGAGCTTCAGCGCCTTGCGCACCGCGGGCACCGGGCCGATGCCGAAGCGCTCCGGCTCCACGCCAGCCGTTGCGAAGGCGACGAAGCGCGCCATCGGCGCGAGCCCCAGCTCCTTCGCGCGCGTCGCGCTCATCACGACCGCGGCGGCGGCGCCGTCGCTCATCTGGGATGAATTGCCCGCCGTCACGGTGCCCTTGACGTGGAACGCCGGCTTCAGCGCGGACAGCGCCGCAAGCGACGTGTCGCGCCGCGGGCCTTCGTCGGTGGCAAAAGGGGAAAGTGGGACAGTCACACTTTCCTCTCGTCGCCCGGAAAGTGTGACTGTCCCACTTTCCCTCTCCACCGGCACAATCTCCTCGGCGAACCGCCCTGCGTCGATTGCCGCCACCGCGCGCTGATGGCTCCGCAGCGCCCAGGCGTCCTGCGCCTCGCGCGAGATGCTCGACTCCCGCGCGTGGTTCTCCGCCACGAGTCCGGTGCTGAGATACGCGTCCGGGTAGGTGTCCACCAGCGTCGGATTGGGCGCCACCTTGTGCCCGCCCATCGGCACAAGACTCATCGACTCGGTGCCGCCGGCGACGATCGTGTGCCCGAAGCCCGCCATGATGCGCTCGGCGCCGAACGCGATCGCCTGCAGCCCAGACGAGCAGAAGCGGTTGATGGTCACCGCCGACGCATCCACAGGAATACCGGCGCGCAAGCTCGCGATGCGCGCGACGTTGAGCCCCTGTTCGGCTTCGGGCATCGCGCACCCGAGGATGACGTCGTCCACCTCCCGTGGGTCGAGGCCCGGCGCGCGGCGAAGGGCTTCGGCGATGACCGTCGCGCCCATGTCGTCGGGGCGTGTCGCGCTCAGCGCGCCGCGCGGCGCCTTGCCTACGGGGGTGCGAACGGCGGAAACGATGACGGCGTCAGGCATTGAAGTCCCCCAGCAGGTCCTCGATGGCTTCACCGACTTCCTGCGTCCTGCCTTCGAACAAATGATCCGCGTCGGGAATGACGACGAGTTCCTTCGGCTCCCTGAGCTGCGCGTAAAATCGCCGCAGCGCGGGGAGCGGGCAAATCTCGTCTTCTTCTCCCTGGATCAGAAACTTGGGCTTCCCGCTTTCCAGCGTGGCCGGAAACGTGTACCCGCGCCCTTCCACCGGCGGCGCGATCCCGATGAGCACCTTCACGCGATCGTCGGCGGCCCCCTGCTCGAGCGCGACCCAGCTGCCGAAGGAGAACCCGGCCGACCAGAGGGGCAGCGACGGATAGCGCGCGGCCATGTAATCGAGCGCCGCGACGAAGTCCGCTGACTCGCCGCGCCCTTCGTCCCAGGCGCCTTCGCTCCTGCCGACCCCGCGGAAATTGAACCGCAGCACGGCGACGCCAACCCGCGCGAGCCCTTTGACGCCCTGGTACACCGCCTTTGTGTGCATCGTCCCGCCCTCGATGGGCAGCGGATGCGCGAACACCGCGGCAGCCCGCGGCGCCCGCCCTCCGGGTGGCATGTCCAGCAGCGCTTCGAGCGCGCCCGCGGGTCCTTTAAGGTGCAGCATCAGGAAGGGGGACTGTCCCCCTTTTCTCCTTGACGAACTCCGACACGATCTCCGCGAAACGATCCGGCCGCGTGATCACGCCCACGTGCCCGGTGTTCTCGATCGTCATGAACCGCGCACCGCGGATGTACGATGCGTACTCGCGCGTGCCGCTCGCCGGGACGACGCGGTCGAGCGCGTCGTCGCCGGCCAGGACCAGCGCCGGCGCCTGCACGCGGCGCGCGTCGGCCGCGCGATCGATCGCAAGCCACCATGCAAGCCGGCGGCGCATACCTCCGGGCGACGCCGGGTGCGCGAGCACGCGAAGCCCTTGCCGGCCGATGGCGGGCAGCGCGCGCAGCCACCCACCTCGCGCGCGCAACAGCTCGGGCCACATGCGCACCATCGCCGCGCCGACGAAGACCGGAGCCGTGACGGATCCGTACCGGGCGCAGAACGCCTGGATCCGATCCGGCTCCCACGCTGGTCCCGGCGTCGAGGCGAGCACCAGCGCCGACACGCGCGCGGGGCGCGACGCCGCATAGTGAAGCGCGATCATCCCGCCCAGCGAGACGCCGCAGATCGCTGCGGCGTTCACACCCGCGTGATCGAGGGCCGCGTCGACCTGCGCCAGCGCCTCCGCCGGGTCCGCCGCGAGCGAAAACGTCAGCACGCGGCACCGGCGCGCGAGCGCCTCCACGGTGGGCGCCATCCATTCCCACCGCCCCTGGACACCAGGAATCAGGACGACGACGGGGCCCGATCCACGGTCGATCACATCAGTTCCGCAGCGGCTTGCCGGTCTTGAGCGTGTGAGCGATGCGCTCCTGCGTCTTGCGCTCGCCGCACAGGCTGAGGAACGCTTCGCGTTCCAGATCGAGCACCTGCTGCTCGCTGATCGTCGTCTCGTGCGTCGCGTTGCCGCCGGCGAGCACCCACGCCAGCTTGCCGCCGATGGTCTTGTCGTGGTCGCTCAACCGGCCCGCACGCCAGGCGAGGTGTACGCCGAGCTTCAGCGCGGCCAGCACGCCGGCGCCGCCGACGCGAATCGCCGGCCGCACGCACCGGGGAACGTATCCCTCGACCCGGGAGAGCGCGAGCGCTTTCGCGTCGTCCAGCAGGCGATCGCGGTTCATCGTGATCGCGTCCGCCTCGCTCAGGTAGCGGTAGCGACGCGCCTCCGGCCCGCTCGTGGAGACCTTGCCGAAGCCAATGGTCTCGAAAACGGGCTGCACGGCGGCGAGCAGGTTCGTGGTGTCGCCCGCGCGCTCGACGGCGCGCGCCAGCATCTCCTTCGTGCCGCCGCCGGCAGGGATCAGCCCGACCCCCACTTCGACGAGCCCGATGTAGCTTTCAGCCGCCGCCTGCACGCGGTCGGCGTGCAGCACCATTTCGCAGCCGCCGCCGAGCGTGAGGCCGGCAGGCGCAACGACCACGGGCACCGGCGAGAGGCGGAGCGCCATGGTGGCGCGCTGGAAGGCGCGGATCATGAGGTCCACTTCGTCCCAGTTCCCCTCCTGCGCCTCGAGGAGCAGCAGCATCAGGTTGGCGCCGGCCGAGAAGTTCGGCGCGTCGTTGCCGACGACGATCGCGGCGAAGTTCGCGGCAGCTTCCTTGACGCCGGCGTCGATCATCGCGACCGTGTCGCCGCCAATCGCGTTCATCTTCGAGTGGAACTCGATGGCGAGCACGCCGTCGCCGAGGTCCACGAGGCTGGCGCCGGCGTTCTTCTTCACCACCCTGCCGCGGCGGAGCGCCGTCGGCGCGTGTCGAAGCGCGAACTGGCTCTCCCCGAGGGCGAGGAGGTCGCGCACGAGCGGCGGCGCGTCGGCCTCGGCAACGCCGACGGCCTGCAGCACCTCGCGCACGCCGATCGCGTTCCATGTCTCGAACGGGCCGAGGTCCCAGGCGAATCCCCAGCGCATCGCGCGGTCCACGTCCTCGAGCGAGTGCGCGATGTCCGGCGCGACACGAGCCGTGTAGAGGAGCGAGTCGCCGAGCGTGGCGCGAAGGAACTCGCCGACGCGGTCCTTGCCGAGAAACAGCGTCCTGATCCGCCCGCCCGTGTCCTCGATCGCCTTCGCCGCTTCAATCGACGGCAGCCTGGGCTTCTGCTGCGGGCGGTACTCGAGCGTCCGGACGTCAAGCGCGAGGATCTCGTTCGAGCCGTCGGCCGCCTTCGATCTCTTGTAGAAACCCTGCCCGGCCTTCTCGCCCACCCAGCCCTTCGCGAGCATCTGCTCGACGAAGCGGGGAAGGGGCGCGGAAAGTGGGACAGTCACACTTTCCTGACGGCCGCCTGAGGAAAGTGTGACTGTCCCACTTTCCGCCAGGTTGCGCGCGACGTGCGCGAGGACGTCGAGTCCCGCGATGTCGATCGTGCGGAACGTCGCGCTCTTCGCGCGGCCGATCGCCGGGCCCGTCACCGCGTCGATCTCCTCGACGGTGAATCCACCGGCCGCGAGCAGTTCGAAGATGCGCAGCACGCCGTGCATCACGATGTGGTTGCCGATGAAGTTCGGGGTGTCCTTCGCGACGACGACCCCCTTGCCCAGCCGGTGGTCGGCAAACCGCGAGATGGCGGCAGCGACCTGCGCGTCGGTGTCGGCGGTCGGGATCACTTCCAGCAGGCGCAGATAGCGCGGCGGATTGAAGAAATGCGTACCGAGGAAGTGCCGCCGGAAGCCCTCCGAACGCCCCTGGGCGAGCATGCGCAGCGGGATGCCGGAGGTATTCGAGGAGACGACGGCGTCGGCGCGGCGGATGTGTTCGAGCCGTTCGAACAGTCCCTGTTTGATGTCGAGCCGCTCGACGACCGCTTCCAGGATCCAGTCGGATCTGGCGGCCGATGGGAGACCCTCGTCAAACGAGCCGGTCGCGATCAGCTCGTGCGCGTCCGCCGTGAAAAACGGATCGGGGCGGAGCTTTCGCGCGCGCGCCAGCCCTTCGGCCGCGGCCTGCGCGGTCACGTCGAGGAGGAGGACGGGGACTCCCGCGTTGGCGAAATGCGCGCCGATCTGCGCGCCCATGACGCCGGCGCCGAGGACGGTCACGTGGCTGACGTTGTTCATGACTTGGCGCCCTTCGTGGTGAAGCCGTTCAGGAGGATGTCGAGGACGCCGTTCGCGTCGTTCACGAGCGAGTAGCGCCGCTTGGAAAGGATCCAGTTGGTGGCCATCTCGTCGAGCGCGCCGAAGAAGACCTTCGCGGCAACCGTCGGGTTGAGTTCCTTGCGGAACGCCCCGCGCGCCTGCGCGCCGGCGATCGTGTCGCGCATCAGTCCGAGGTACTCGCGCAGGTACGTCGTCGAAAGCCGCTCCATGAACTTGGTCGACTGGCGCAGCTCCACCTGGAAGACGACCGCGAGGTCCCGGTCGCGGCCGAGCCGGCCGAGGTGCACCCGCGCGAGCGCCTCGAGGCGTTCGACGGGATCCTCCAGACCGTCGAGCGCCGCGCGCGCTTCGGCGCGGGCCTCCTTCATCGTGCGCTCGAAAATCGAGACGAGCAGCTCATCCTTGCTGCGGAAGTACAGGTAGACAGTGCCGGCGGCGACGCCGGCCTGTCGTGCGACGTCAGCCACTTGCGAATTGAAGAATCCGCGGCGGGCGAAGACGGCGATAGCGGCGCGCAGGATGAGCTCGCGTTTGCCGGAGGCAACCGGTTCGTCGACGCGGGAGGCTTCGGCGCGGGGCATGGCGGACTGAATGAATGTTCATTCATTTCGCACGGCCCTGTCAAGATCCCCTTATGTCACCGTTAGGACGCGGATGGGCCTTGCGCCCGCCCGCGCGCCTCCCTAAAATCAGTTTCTTTATCCCGTCACCCGCCAGGGCTGTACTCATTTAGGAGGAGAAGAGGCATGGGCCACCACACCAAGGCGGGCACTGTACTTGTGTCGGCGATCGCGGCAGTCCTGCTCGCGATCGCGCCGGCATCGGCACAGGGCCCCACATCGGGCAGCATCAACGGGACGGTCACGGATAACACCGGCGCGATTCTGCCCGGAGTGACCGTTACCGCGACCAGCCCCGCACTCCTTGGAGCGCAGACCGCGGTCACCAATGAGCACGGCCTTTATCGATTTCCTGCCGTACCCCCGGGTGTGTACAAGCTGACGTACGAGCTCACCGGGTTCTCGTCGGTCGTGCGCGACAGCGTCCAGGTGCCGCTCGGGTTCACCGCCACGATCAACGTGCAGCTCGCCATCGGCACTCTCCAGGAAAGCGTCACCGTTTCCGGCGAGTCGCCCGTGGTGGACACGCAGAACACCACCGTTCAGAACAATTTCAACTCCGAGATGTTGAAATCGATCCCGAACGCGCGCGACATCTGGTCGCTGATGGCGGAAGCGCCGGGCATGACCGTGAGCCGCTTCGACGTCGGCGGATCGACGGCCGGCACGCAGACCGGCTACACGTCGTACGGCACCGGTGGGCAGAACCGCGTGCAGATTGACGGCGCGAACACCACGGAAGGCACCGACGCGGCCGGGTTCTACTTCGACTACGGCGCGTTCGAAGAGATCTCGTTCGGCGCCTCGAACGCCTCCGACGCGCAGATGCCCACGCCGGGCGTGATGATCAACACGGTCCTGAAGTCGGGCGGCAACGAGGTGCACGGCGACGTGTACGTCGACTACGAGAACGAGAGCCTGCAGGGAGACAACACGAAGGACCTCAAGTCGCTCGGGGTCGGCGAGGGCACGCGGATCAGGAAATACTACGATCCGAACCTCAACCTTGGCGGGCCGATCCGCAAGGACAAGCTGTGGTACTTCACGTCCTTCCGCAACCAGGAGATCGCGACCTCAACCACGGGATGGCCGTTCGACGGCGACCCGTCGAGCGCGCCGGACTTCCTGACGCGGCTGCAGAACATCACGTACAAGCTGACGTACCAGCTCAACCAGAACAACAAGCTCACCCACTTCCTGCAGTGGGGGCGGAAGTACCAGCCGTACCGCGATGCTGAAGCGACGCGATCGGTGGACGCCGTGTACTCGCAGGACAGCTTCTCGTGGGCCGGCAAGGTCGAGTGGAACCACATCGTGAACCCGACGCTGTTCTTCGACGTGCGTGTCGGCACCTTCGGGTACAACTGGCCGAACCTGCCGTACGCGCCGAATGGAAGCGTGGCCAAGAGCAAAGGAGAGCTCAACTACCGCTGGAGCGACCAGATCACCGGCAACGTGGCTGGTGGTTTTGCGGGCGATCGTCGCGATCGCCGTCGCTACCAGTACGAGGCCGTGGGCAATTGGTACCGGGATGGGCTGCTGGGCGCGAATCACTCGCTGAAGTTTGGATGGACGAGCGAGTGGGAGGCGATCGAATTCGAACGGTTCGGCGCGCGCGACAGCCTGGAGTTGATCTTCAGGAGTACGAGCGGCGTGGACTTCACGACGCCGTTCCGCGTCACGCTGCAGAACGGGCCGACGACCGCCGACGACTCGCTGTGGCACCACGGCGCCTTCCTCCAGGACCAGGTGTCGATCGGATCGCGCCTGACGCTGAACGTGGGCGCCCGGTGGGATTACTACAACGCGTACGAGCCGGAGCAGGACGTCCGCGAGGGGCCGTGGCGCGACTTCTTCTACGGCGGCCAGCCGCTGCAGACCTCGGCGGGCGCCTACTCGATACCGGCCTCTCCCTTCGCCGGCGCCTGGATGGTGCCCGAGCGCAAGGACATCATCGTCCTGAAGAACGTCGCGCCGCGCGTCGGCCTGTCGTGGGACGTGCGCGGCGACGGCAAGACCGTCGTCAAGGTGAACTGGGGCAGGTTCTACTTCAATCCTGGCGTGAGCTTCAGCGATGACGTGAATCCGCTTCAGCTGACGACCGCCACTTTCGGCTGGGCCGACCGGAACAGGGACCGGAAGTTTGAGCTCGGCGAACTGGGCCCCTTCGTCAGCCTTGCGGGTGGCGCGCGGAACACGGTGGAACAAGGCATCAAGAGCGCGTACACCGACGAAGCGAATGTGTTCTTCGAGCGCCAGATTATTCCGAATCTCGGGCTCCGCGTCGGCTATGTCTGGAAGAAGCAGAACAACCAGTGGGACCTGATCGACGTCGCGCGCCCGTTCGAGCTCTGGAGCGTGACCCGTGCGGCCACGGATCCCGGCGTGGACGGCCAGAGAGGTACGAGCGACGACGGGCAGGTCACCGCCTACGATCTGGCGCAGGTGACCACCAGCCGCTTCGAGTGGCAGGCGCGCGACGACTACGACCAGAGCTACAAGAACGTCGACCTGACGCTCAGCAAGCGGATGTCGAACCGGTGGTCGGTCGTCGCGTCGTATCTCTTCACCTGGAGAAACGAGAGTTGGAACGGATCGCCGCAGAACCCCAACGAGGCGCTGAATAACTTCACGGACGACACGATCTGGACGTTCAAGCTCTTCGGCACCTACCAGGGGCCGTGGGGGGTGAACATCTCGCCCGTGCTGCGCCACCAGTCGGGTGACCCGCTCCCGCGCCGTGTCAGCGTCACGACCAACGGCGGGACGTTCAACGTGCTGGTCGAGCCCTCGGGGACGTACCGCGAGACGAACGTGACGATCTTCGATACGCGGTTCGAGAAACTGGTCCAGCTGCCCGGCTCGAAGCGGCTCGGCCTCTTCTTCGACGCGTACAACATCAACAACTCGAACGCGTTCCAGACGCAGGACAGCATCACGGGGCTTCGCACGGTCACCGTGGCCGGCGCCAGTTCGCAGGTGCCGCGCTTCCTGTATCCGACCGTTGTGATCTCGCCGCGGATCTTCAAGTTCGGGGCGAGGTTCTCTTTCTGATACCGTAAGGGTCGCGGAGGGGGTCCGGCCCCCTTCGCGACTCGGAGGTATCCCTGCGTCGCACCCCCGGCCGGTCTGCCGCGGCGCTGCTGTTCGCCGCCCTGTCTGCGTGCGGTGGCGGTTCAGGCGACGGCGGATCGCCGCCCGCCCCATCGCCCTCGCCGGGACCCACGACACAAAATCCCTGCGCCGCCGTCGCCGTCGAGGACGCATTCCTCGAATCGCGCGTCGAAGAGGGCGAGCGCACGGAAGCGAAATCCCGCATCGACGGCTCCCATCGCTGGAGAGTGCTGGACGATCTTTACGCGCATCGCGCGGCGCGGCTGCGCGGGCAGACGCTCGTGTCCCCCTCGCCGGCCGGCGCCGACGTGGGCCACATCGCGGTGCTGCAGGACCAGGGTGACCTGGTGCTCCGCGCCAACCGGCTCGACCTGTCCGACGTCGGTCTCAGGTTCACGCAAAACGGCAGCGGCGGCTACGACGTGCGCAGGACGGAGGCACCGTTCCGCGCGCCGCTCGGCTCGAGGCTGACGCTGTCCGACGATGACAGTCGCGCGGCAACCGTACCCTTTGCCTTCCCGTTCTTCGGACAGTCGCAGACCTCGGCGTTCGTCAACTCCGACGGCAACGTGACGTTCGGCGAAGGGGACAACGCGAGCAGCGAGCGCAGCGTATCGCGCGTGCTCACGGGAGCGCCACGCGTGGCGGCGTTCTTCGCGGATCTCGACCCGAGCGCCGGCGGATCGGTATGGCTCAACGCCACCGCGACGGAGTTCACCGTGACGTGGTGTGCCGTCCGCGGGTTCGAGTCCAGCCGTGTGGCGACCGTGCAGGCCACGATGCTGCCCGACGGCACCGTCGACGTGAAGATTGCCGGGGCGACGACGCTGAGCGACGCGATCGTGGCGGTGTCTCCCGGCCGCACCGGCGTATTCACGCCCGTCGATCTGAGCGCCGATGGCCCGACGGCGGGCGGGAACGGCGCGGTAGGGGAGCGGTTCTCCGAGACGGGCCAGTTGGACACCGTCGCCGCCGCCCGCCGGTTCTTCCAGACGCATCCTGACACGTTCGATCAACTCGTCATGTGGACCGACACGCGCCTGCTGACGAGGTCGTTCGCCTTCGAGTCCACGGTCAAGAACGAGGTGCGCGGCATCGGCCTCGACGTCTTCGACGTCGCGCGCGAGTTCGGCAGCGCGGGCACGCTGCGCAGCGTGGTCGTGATGGATGCGCTCTCGAAGTATCCGGATGACCCCGCGCAGCGGTTTCTGGGCGAGAACAACACGCTCAGCCTGCTCGGCCAGGAGTCCGGCCACCGCTGGCTCGCGTTCCTTCAGTTCCGGCCGCCCGGCGGGACACGATCGAACGCGCTGCTGGGGCGCGACGAGGCGCACTGGAGCTTCTTCATGGATTCGGACGGGTCCGTGATGGAGGGGAACGACATCGAGGATCTTGGCGGTGGATCGTTCCGCACCGGGCCCGCCGGGCGCCGCTTCAGCCGGCTCGATCAGTACGCCATGGGGCTCGTCCGCGAGAGCGACGTCCCCCCGTTCTTCTACGTGGAGTCGCCATCGGGCACGGTCCGCGAGCCGGACAGCGCGCCGCGGTCCGGCGAGACGTTCACCGGCACGCGCCGTGACGTGTTGATTCAGGATGTCGTTGCCGCGATGGGCGCGCGGAGCCCCGGGCCCGGCGAGTCTGCGCGCGTGCATCGCCAGGCGTTCACCTACGTCATCACGACCGCGGCCCCCGACACCGCGCAGGTCGCGAAGCTCGACCGCATCCGCACGGCGTGGGAGCCGTTCTTCCTCGCGGCCACCGAGGGTCGCATGCGCCTCGAGAGCCGCCTGGTCCCCTAGCCAGCCCGCACCTTTCGCGAACGCTGCGCGTTCGTTCCTAACGCGCGTCGAAGCCCGAAGGGCTGACAGTCCGGGCGCCCGGCCTGCTTCTTTCAGTTCAACCCCTTGAATCCCTCGAATGTCCGAATACGTAAACTTGGAGATCAGACTGCACAATATGGCCGTAAATTGCTGAAAACAAGGTGTTGACGGCACGCTGACATTCGGGCACAGTGTTCGCTGCCGTTCAGCGTTCGGATTTGAGAAGGGAGGCTCCCAGGCCCTCAATTCCTGTGACTCGTCCCCGGCCGTCATTCCGCTCTGTCTAGTCCATGGAGGATGGAGAAGATGAGATTGAGAACGACTGTACGGGGGGCCGTGTGCCTGGCCATGCTGGCCATGTTCAACGCCCCCGCCGCCGCGCAGGTTTTCACCGGACGCATCGAGGTCACGGTGACAGACACGACCGGCGCGGTGCTTCCCGGCGCCACAGTGGACGTCAACGGTCCCCAGAATCGCTCGACCGAGACGGATGCGAAAGGGACTGCGGTGTTCCTCAACCTCGCGCCCGGCACCTACGCGGTGCGAGCCGCTCTGGCGGGCTTCAGTGGCTACAACAACCCGCACGTCCCGGTCAGCGCCGGCGTCTCCGTGCCGCTGAGGGCCGTGTTGGCGATCAGTGGCGTCACGCAGGAGGTCGAAGTCACGGCGGAATCGCCGGTCATCGATCCGAAGAAACTGACGACCTCCACCAACGTGACGTACGAAGAGCTCCAGCAGGTTCCCTCGGCGCGCGATCCTTGGGTCGTTCTCCAGACCGTCCCCGGCGTCGTGGTGGACCGCGTGAACGTGGGCGGCGCCGAGTCCGGACAGCAGTCGAACTACCAGGCGAAGGGCGCCGCGAGCGCCGACAACACGTGGAACATGGACGGCGTTCCCATCACGGACATGGCCGCGCTCGGTTCCTCGCCGACGTACTACGACTTCGACATGTTCCAGGAAATGCAGGTCACGACGGGCGGCGCGGATCTCACGAACGCGACGCCGGGCGTGGCGCTGAACTTCGTGTTGAAGGGCGGCGGCAACACGCCGCACGGTTCGGCCCGCGTGTACTACGAGAACGAGGACATGCAGTCGAACAACATGCCGTCCGACCTCGCGAAGACGATTGGCGGCAAGACGGGGAAGGGCAACCGCATCGACGAGTACACGGACTACGGCTTCGAAATCGGCGGCCCGATCCTCCGCGATCGCCTCTGGGGCTGGGGCGCGTACGGCAAGACGGACGTGACGCTGCTCACGCTCGCCAATACGCCCGACCAGACGATCCTGGACAACCGCTCGCTGAAGTTCACGGGGCAGGCGACCAGCGCCGTCCGCGGGTCATACACGTACTTCCGCGGCGACAAGGTGAAGTTCGGCCGCAACGCGGGCCCGACGCGTCCTCCCGAGACGACGTGGAACCAGAGCGGTCCGAGCCCGGTGCACAAGGGCGAGGGTAACTTCGTGCTTGGGAACGACCTGTTCCTGACGGGCCGCTACTCGTACGTTGGCGGCGGATTCCAGCTCACGCCGCAGGGCGGCCTCGGCACCAACTGGTACGTCGACGACGGCGGCATCAGCCGCGGCTCGTACTACCACTACGAGACGACGCGGCCCCAGTGGGCGACCGCGGCGGAGGGCAACTTCTTCCGAGGGAACCACGAGATCAGGTTCGGCTTCGGCTGGCGCCGGGCCGACGTGGACTCGAGCACGATCGTGCCCGGCAACGGGATCATCTCGTACCACATCGGCTATCCCCAGATGTACGCCGAGGTCACGGCGTGGAATCACTCGACTTCTGCGAAGGGCGTGTACACGCACGCGTACGTGGGTGACACGCTCACGTGGAACCGCCTCACGCTGAACGTCGGTGTCCGGTGGGATCGCCAGGCGTCCTCGGTGAACGAGTTCACGCAGCCGGGCAATCCCGCGCTGCCGACGCTGCTGCCGGACCTCACCGGCGCGGCGGCCGACGACGTTGTCGTCTGGAACTCGGTGACCCCGCGCATCGGCCTTTCGTACGCGGTCGACGAGAGCCGGCGGACCCTGCTCCGCGCCAGCTACGGCGCCTTCGCGTCGCAGCTCAATGCCACGGCCGGGAATTTCCTCTCGGCGGTGCAGTACAGGGGCGTGTACTTCTACGCAACGGACACGAACGGCAACCGCTTCGTTGATCCGGGCGAGCTGGATCTGGCCGGAGGCCCCGTCGACTGGTACGGGCTCGACCCGGCCAAGCCGTCGGCGTTGACGCCAATCCACCGGGTGGGAGACTACAGCACGCCGATCACCCACGAAGTGCAGTTCGGCGTGGACCGGGAGCTGATGCCGAACTTCGGCGTGAGCGGCACGTTCTCGTGGCGCCGGTTCACCAACTTCAACTGGCGGAACAACGGTCTCACCGGCGTCGACTACGTGCAGATTGCTACGCTGACGGGCAGCGCGGAGCCGATTGGGTCGTACGACGCGCCGATTTACGGCCCGACGCGCCTGCCGGAGAATCGCGCCGCCACGATCTACAGAGACCGCGACGGGTACAGCCAGCGCTACCTGGGATTCGAGGTCGCCGCCACCAAGCGGCTCTCGAACCGGTGGATGGCCCGTCTGGGCTTCTCCACGAACGACCACCGGGAGTACTTCGACACCGCCGGGGCGATGACCGACCCGACGCCGACGCCAACCAATCCGAACAAGGACGGCGGCCTGGTGATCCGGCAGAGCACCGGCAGCGGCAAGAGCGGCATCTACCAGGTGCTGCCGAAGTATCAGTTCGTCGCCACCGGCCTGTACCAGGCGCCCTGGGGCATCAACCTGGCGGCGAACATGGTCACACGGCAGGGCTTCTCGACGCCGTACTTCCGTAACCTGGTACCGACCGCCGACCCGATCGCGCCGAGAAAGACCGTGCTCCTGGTCGACGACGTCGGCGACCTGCGCCTGCCGACGGTGGCTTCCCTCGACGCCCGCGTCGGTAAGGAGATCGCCATCAACCGCGCGCGGATCAACGTGGACCTCGACGTGTTCAACGTGATGAACTCGAATACGGTGCTGGGCCGCGAGTACAACCTCCGCCTCACCACGGCGAACCAGGTGCGCGAGATCATGAACCCGCGTGTCCTGCGTCTGGGGCTCCGGTTCAATTTCTAGCCGGAAGGGCGCCGGCCTGAACGAGGCGGCGTCTTTGAGTATCATGACCCCGGGGGCTGCTGCGGCGGCCTCCGGGGTTTTTTCACGTACGGGAGCCATCCTCATGATCCAAAGCAAGCTTGCAGCAACGACGGCGCTCGTGCTCGCGCTCGTCTTCGCGGCGGCCTCCGCCGCCGAGGCGCAGGCGTGGCGCGGGATGGGCCGTGTCGCCGGCAAGGTCGTGGACGAGAGCGGGAAGCCGATCGAGGGCGTCGTCGTGAAGGCGGCGCTTCCGGCCGCTGGCAACGCGGGGCCGTCCGAGGGGAAGACGAACAGGAAAGGGGAGTGGGCGTTCGGTGGGATCGCGCGCGGCAGCTGGGCGCTCGATTTCGTCAAGGAGGGCTACGAGACGAAGAGCATCTCGATCTCGGTGAGCGAGGTGTCGCGCATTCCGCCGATGGAAATCGTCATGAAGAAAGCGGCGGTCGTGGTCGATCCCAACGTCGAGATCAAGGAACAGCTCACGAAGGCGGCCGGGCTGCTCAACGAGAAGAAGTTCGCCGAGGCGCGGGCGATCTACGAGGGGCTGTCGGCGAAGTACCCCGAGGTGAAGCAATTTCAGCCGCTCATCGCGCGGGCGTACTACGGCGAGGGGAACAAGGAAAAGGCGATCGAGTTCCTGCGGGCCGCGGCGGAGTCCGATCCTGAAAACATCGAGGTGCGCCTGCTGCTCGGGAACACCATGGTGGAAACCGGGCAGGCCGAAGAGGGACGGAAGATTCTGGAGTCGATCGACGAGAGCAAGGTGACGGATCCGACCTTTTACGTGAACGCCGGGATCGAGATGATCAACAACGGGAAACAGGCGCAGGCGGTGACGTGGTTCGACAGGGCGATCGCACGCTTCCCGGACCACCCCGATGCTTACTACTACCGCGGCATCTCGAGGGTGGCGCTCGGAAACGCCGCCGGCGCGAAGGAAGACCTGGAGAAATTCGTTTCGATCGCGCCGCCCGACGCGCCGGAGCTGGCCACGGCGAAGAAGATCCTGGAGTCACTCAAGTAATTGATGAAGTCGGGCCTCGTCTGTGTTCGGAAGCGTTCGACACAATCGAATCACCGCAAGCGACCATTCGTGCAATCGCGACTGGATGTTGTCGGCTTTACCTGCTCCAATCGAGCCTGCTGAGGGCCTCGGAGGCCTGAGCCGCGTACGGGCCTCCGAGCTTCACGCATCGCTCGTAGGCCTCCACTGCGCGCCGACGGTCGCCGGTCGGTGCCACCCAGCGGCGCTGGCTCTGCACCCACCGGCGCCCCCGCGTGTAGCGCAACTCGTAGGCGCGACCGAGGTTCAGATAGCCGAGCGCCTCGGCCCGCGCGGAGGCGACGGCTTTCTGAAACGACGCGATCGCGTCGTCCAGCGCGCCGCGCGACACGTGAATGACGCCGATGGCATTGTGCACGTCGTCGCTATCCGGCCAGCGCTTCTCGGCATCGCGAAGCACGGTGAGCGCGCTGGTGGTGTTCGAGAGCTGCACGTAGGTGTCCGCGAGATCGATGTACACCGGCTGGAAATCGGGTGCCGCCTGTCGGACGCGCTCCCACGAGAGCGCGGCATCCGCGGGCTTTCCGAGGGCAGCCTGCGACAGGCCCAGCGCGTACAGCACCCAGGGCCTTGCATCGGGAGCGGCCGCGGCCTCCGAGAGCGGCCCCAGCGCCGCTTCCACGTCCCCTCGTTGATACGCGTCCCATCCCTTGCCGGCCAGCGCGCCGGCATCCGTGGTGTTCCCCGCGGAAAGGGCAGCGACGTTTCCTGCCGCATCCGGCCGAAGGCGCGCGGCGCCTGACGGTGCGCCCTTTCCGGCGACGACCGCGCCCGGCGTTGTCGGCGCAGGCGAGGAGGCCCGCACCGCGGTGGACTCAGGTGCCGCCGCCGCGCCGCCGCCGGCAGCGTTGCCTGCGCCGCCTTCTGAGGGAGCGGCGATCGGCCTCGGGATGAGCATCCTTGCCGGCTCGAGCGCCAGGTACCCGCGTCGCGCTCGGACGCGCACGCCGGGGCGCCTGACACGAACCTCGATTGCCCTGTACTTCCCGTCGAAGTTCGTGTTGGCGGGCTGGTACGCGAGCACGTAATAGCGCCCCGCGTCCTGCGCGATCCGCTCGAGCGCGCGGCCGATGTCGTTCTCGTTGCGGATCATCATCCCGCCCGTGTCCACCGAAAGGCTGTTCGGCGCGTCCTCGGCCCAGTCGAGCTGAATCGGCGGGGGACCGGCCGGGTCCTCCACGGCGCGCTGATTGAGAATCTCCGGGTTCGCGCCGCGGTTCAGGCCGCGCACGTCGATGGCGTAGAAGCGCGCGCCCGCCCTGGCCGCCTGGCCCACGACGCTTCGCAGCGTCGTCTCGACCTCCTGCGTGATGAAACCGTCGGTGAGAAACACGACGGTCTTCGGTCCGGGCATCTTCGCCAGCCCCGCGGCGAGCCCGTGCACGGCGTTGAGCGTCTGCATCGAGCTGCGCTGCAGCTCGCTGTGTACCCGCTGCGCCTTCGCGCGAATCTGCGGCTCCGGATCGACCCGCCCGCAGGCGTTCGGGTCTTCCGAGCACGCGCGGATAACGGCGCGCTGGAGGGCGTCGCGATCGTTCCGGCTGATCTGCCAGACCTCGTATTCATCCAGCAGTGGAGGCCACTCGCGCGACATCTCCATGTAGAGGCGGCGCCTCTCATTCAGCGGCTTCACGCTCGAGGCGGCGGCCACCAACTCTTCGCGAACGCTCGTGAGCCTGTTGTTGACCATTCGCGTGCCGTCGACGACGCCGCCGAGGTCTCCCTGCTTGAATCGATCGCGGATAAAGTCGTGGACCGCCTGGCGCGCCCGATCGAAGCCGCCGCCGGGAGTGAGGTGGTTGAGATCGAAGAAGAAGATCCAGGTGTGGCGCGCGCCGGGAACGGCGGCACGCGCGGGCGGCGTGGCCGGCTCGTCGGCGGGAGCCGGTGTGGCGGGCAGCAGCGTGGCGCCACCCTCGTCGACGAGGAACACCGTCTGGATCTGCTGCGCGGAACCCCCCTCGACCAGCTCGAAATCGTCTTTGGTGAGATCGTGGACGAACCTGCCGTCGCGGTCGAACACGCGGACGTCGACTTCGACGACTTGGACGCCGGATCGAAAGAGAGGCTGCTGCGGTTGTTGCGGAGCGGTCTGCGCCGAGAGCACGCCCGCCACGGCCAACACGCACATGGCCGGGCCGCCAATTCTCCACTTCACCAATTCACGATCCCAATTCACCAATCCACCAGCCCACTAATTCACCAATCGCACCCGGCTCACGCGCAGCGAGTACCTGCTGCGCCCTTCCCTCTGCAGCCACGCGATGTGGCCGAGATCCTGCGACCACGCGGGCAGGACCGCATGACCCGATCCGGGCACTTCCTTGCGGCCTCCCGTTGCGTCCATCACGGTGAGGTGGCCGGTCTTCTGCGCCGCGTACGCGATCAGCCTCGTGCCCTCGGGGGCCCACCCGTAGGTGAGTCCCGGCACAATCACGGTGTTTTCGAACTGGCCGATCGTCTGTCCATGCAGCAGCATGCTGTGCACGCCGACGACCTGCGCGCCGACCACGCTGAGCTGATCGTTCTCGCTCATGCCGGGATTGATCCCGCCGCGGGCGAGGTCGCCGCCCATCGGCAGCGACGTGGTGCGCTCCCTGCGGCTCTCGCTCTTCAGCTCGATCCGGAGTGGCGCCTCGCGATCCGGGGATGTCCGCCCGCTCTTCGTCTTCCAGTATTCCGCAGCCCAGTCGGGCTCCGCCTGCAGGTCCCGCCGCTTGCCTCGATCGGCAGTAAACACGTAGTGCCGCAGAATGGCGTTGGGGCGGCCGAAGCCTCCCTCGAGGGTCTGCACGTAGAACTGGGTACCATCCGGCGACCATGCCAGCCGCGATGGCTCTCCGTGAAGCTCGTCGACGTCGATCGAGGCGACCGTCTGTGGTCCGGAAAAGGCGAGACTCTCCGCGCGGAACGTCATCTGCGCGGCCAGCCGCGCCGAAAGGAACAGCAGCGCGGCAGCGAACCACACGCGCCGCACGCTACGATGTCGTGACATTCGCGACCCTCAGGCGAACCTTCCTGCGCCCTCCCTTCTCCAGCCAGGCGAGCCGCTGGGCATCCTGGGACCACGCCGGCAGCAGGGCATCCCCGGTGCCATCGACGTCGCGCTTCCTGCCCTCGTAGTCCATGACCACGATGCGCCCGTCCTTCGGCGCCGCGAAGGCCATCACCTGCGAGCCCTTCGGGCCCCAGCCGAACGTCAGCCCGGGGACGATGACGGAGTTGACGAACTCTCCGATCGTCTGTCCCTTGAGCACCATCGAATGCACGGTGGCGCTCTGGGCGCCGTACGCCGCGCTGCCGGCGTCGCCGGCTGATGTCCCTGCCTCACCCGGCGTAATGCCACCGCGGGCGAGGTCACCCCCCATCGGTGCCGACGTGGTGCGCCGCTCGCGCGTCTCGGTCTTGAGGTCGATCTTCAACGCCGGCATGTCCGGGGGCGCCTGCCCGCTCTTGCCCCTCCAGTAGTCGGCCGCCCACACCGGCTCGGCATCCAGGTCCTGTTTCCTGCCGCCGTCGACCGAAAACGAGTAGTGATGGTTTTTCGCGTCCGGCCTGCCGCGATTCTCCGTCGTCTGGAGGTACAAGAGCCGCCCGTCCGCCGACCAGGCAAGGCGGGAAGGCTCGCCTTTGAGCTTGCCCATGTCCAGCTCCGCGATGGTCGTCGCCGGCGAGAACTGCAAGGCCGCGATGTCGAGCGGCGTCTGCCCAGCGGCGACGAGCGGACGGGCTGCGAGCAGGAGGACGGCGGCGCGTAAGGCGCGGTGCGGTATCTCCATGGTTTCCTCCATTCACCGATGAATGCCCTCGATCTGCCGGAGGCGCGACTGCAGTTCGGGCGACGAGGGGATCGCCGTCAATCCGGCCCGCAACGCCTGCATGGCAAGCGCGGGTTGCGAGATCCGCAGGTAGCCGTCGGCGAGCGCGAGGTGCGCCGACACGAGCGCCGGGTCCAGGTGCGTTGCGCTGCGCCAGGCGCTGAGCGCGCCCGAGCTGTCGCCCGCTCCTTCGCGCGCCCATCCGAGGAAGAAGGCGGTGAGCGCGTTGCGCGGCCCGGCGGTCCACGCGCGCTCGAACGCGGCGGCGGCGCCCTTGTAGTCCTCGCGCACGAACAGGGCAAGCCCGCGCAGCGCCTCGGCTGCCATGCTCGTGTCGGACGCGAGACGGCGCAGCTCAAGCTCCGCCTCCTCCCACTTCCCCTCGGTCGCGCGCCGCGCCGCCATGGAGATGACGGTTCCGTCCGCCTGCCGCATCAGCGAACCGACGTACGCGCGGCCGAGATCGCCTCGCGTGACGTCCAGGGGAGAGACGGACTCCAGCGGCAGCACCGGATCGTCGGTCGCCGACGGCGCGGGCGCACGCCCCGGGAGGACCTCGACCTGGCGTGTGCGCTCGGCCACGATCTCTCCGCGCGCCCGGACGATCGCGTGCGCGAGGTAGTTGCCCGGGGACACGTCCTCCAGCGGCAGCAGAAAGCTGGCGCGCCGGCGAACGCCGTCGTCCTGCCGCTCCGCGGGCTGCAGATCCGCTTTCAGCGTCGTGACGCTCGAGCCGCCGGCATCGCGGAGCTGCACCGTGACATCGAGGTCTTCGAGCTGTACCGCCGTCCGCCCGAACGTCTCCAGCACGCCGGACAGCCCATCGCCGGTGTAGGCGCGCGGCCGCACGGGCAGGCCGGCGACCGACGAGCCCAGCACGAGGTCGCTGACGGCCAGGTCGGGGCCGTCGAGCGGGCGGATGTCGAGCCGGCGGTCGGCGCTGCCCACCAGGCCACCCGGTTCGCGGACGACCGCGCGCATCAGGTACGCGCCCGCCGGCACGTCGAACTGCACGCGCCAGGCGCCGGTTCCCATCGGGTCCCCCGGGCGCGGCGAGGCTGGCAACGGGATCGTGTCGGTGCCGCTCGCCGCGACGCGGCCGTCGCGCACGCTGCGAACGATGAAGACGACGTCGGCGGCGTCGGCGGGCGTCGAGCGGACTGGAAGATCCGCATTGAGACTCAGCACGACGCGCTGGCGGCCGAACTCCGGCGACTTCATCACGTACGTCGTGTAGTCGATCCGCAAGCCCTGTTGCACGAACGGTGCACCGAGCACGCTGTCGATCGCACGCCGGCGATCCGCGGGTGCGGTGGCATCAGGCGGTAGCGCGCATCCGGTGCGCGTGCTGGCGCGCGCGCCGTCACGCCTCACCCTGACGCTCAGGCGGCGGTACTTGCCGCGGTCGGCCCGCGCCCGCTCGGACGGTATGAAGCCGATCAGGTAGTAGTCCTGCGCTTGGTCGGCCAGGCGGTCCAGCGCCTGCACGCCACGGCTCGCCGCGTCGACGACCATCATCCCGTCGGTCTCTGCCGCCAGCGTCGAGAGCGGCGCGATGCGCGCCTGTATCTCGTTGGCGAGCGTGCTGTCGGCGGCGTATGCGTCGTTCAGCGTGTTCGTCCGCTGGTTGAGATCGAACGTGTAGAAGACGCAATAGCTCTGCGCGGCCGCGGCGGCCACGGTCTCAAGCTCCCGTGACAGGTTGTCCTGGAAGAAGCCCTCGGAGAAGAGCACGGCGGTCTTGCGCCCCTCGATGCCGCGAAAGCCCGCGATCACGTCCGCGAGCCGCTGCAGGAACTGCCGGGTGGCGCTGTCGCTCTGCGCCACCAGCGTGCGCGCGTTCTCCTGAAGGACGCGGCGCACGATCTGCGGATCCTCGGCGGCAGCCGCCGCGCGCGTGTTCACCGTCTCGTCGGCACGGCCGGTGGAGATGTCTGCCGCCGGATCCCGGTTCAGCCGCATGACCAGCTCGGTGAGCAGGCGCTCGTCGCCCTGGACGACCTGATGCGCCTCGTACACGCTCATCGTGCCGACCGGGCTGGAGACGACACGCTCACCGGAGCCGCGGATCGCCTCCAGTTCCCGGATGGCGCGCAACTTGTCCGCGGTGAAGCCGATCTGCGGGCCGGGTCCGGGAATCGCAAAGAGCGCCACGCGGTCCGACGGCCGCACGCGCCGCCGGATGAACCCTTCGGCGGCCCGGCGCGCGCGCTGCTCGTTGCCCGGCGTGATGTGCTGCTGGTCGAAGATGAGGATGTACAGGTGCCCGCGCGGGAAGGCCTCGTTGGAGGAGACTTCCGCGGTGACCGCCCGAATCGCGGCGTCCACGTACGATTCGGCCGGCTCGATGAGCCTCTGGAAAAGCACGATCGGAAGCGAGACACCGTCCTCGACGATCTCGATCTCCTCCTGCCGCAGATCCGTAATCGGCCGTCCGGCGGCATCGGTGATGCGCACATCGAGCCGCACGACGTCGATGCCGGATTTGAACGTGGGCCTGGAGTCGGCGGGCTGCTGCGCGGTTGAGGGCGCCGCGTGCAACAGCAGCAGAACCGCCGTGAGGCGGACAGGTAAGTTCACGGGTGATCCCCCTGAGGCTGCGGAGCGCGCTGGAATTCCTATCTTACCTCGGGAGGCGGCCGGCCTCGGCGCGCACTTCGGCCGCGCGCGCCGGCTCTCCGAACATCGTCCAGAGCTGTGCGGCCACGTCGTAGCCCTCGGGCGTCGGGGCGTGGCGGATGAGGTCCGCGATGGCACGGGCGGCATCCGCGTCGCGCCGCTGCGCTTTGTAGAGCATCGCGAGGCCGGCTCTCGCGCGCACGTGACCCGACAGGAGGTCCAGCTCGGCCAAGAAGAACCGCTCGGCCTCGTCGTATCGCTCGAGGCGTGCGAGGGAATCGCCGATGTAGTAGTGGACATCGGGCATCTGGACGGTGCGATCTGCGAGTGCCTCCTTCGCCGCCATGAGCTGACCGAGCGCCGCGGCAAAGCGGCCCTCCCGGTGCAGCAGCAGCCCTTCGGCGAACGCCGTCATCGGCAGGCCCGGGTCCGCAGCCTGCGCGAGCTTCGCGTGGCGCCGTGCCTCGGCGGGGTCGCCGCGCTCGATCGCGATCCGGGCGAGCAGTTCGTGCGCCCCGGCGGGCGCGACGTCCAGCGCCAGCTCCGCGTGCGCGCGCGCCTCGTCCAGGCGTCCCAGCCGCAGGAGTCCCGCGGCTGCGCCGGTGAGGCCGGCGGGGTCCTTCGGGCTTCGCTTGAGCACCTCGCGATAGGCGGCGACTGCATCCACGACCAGTCCGCGACGCCCGTAAACTTCGGCAAGCTGGAGCCAGACGTCGGTCAGCTCAGGGTCTTCGCGCAGCAGCTCGCGGTACAGCGCCGACGCGTCCGCGAACCTGCGCGCGCCGGCCAGATCCGTCGCGCGCCTGTACTTCTGCAGCACCGCGACCTTGTCCTTGGGGTCCGGGAGTCGATCGGCCGGAAGCAGCAGTGGGGCGCCGGTCTGCGTTCCGACGTAGCCGAGCGCGGCAAGCCGGCGGCGATCCTCGTCGGACACCGCGGAGGGACGCCCGACCGCCGCGGCCCCGATCAGCCCGTCGAGCGCGCGGCGCATCGCGCTGACGACCTGGGGGCGATCGCCGGCGATGGAATGCCGCTCGGCCGGATCCTGCGCGATGTCGTACAGCTCGTCACGCGGCGCGCGGATCAGACGGTAGCGGCCGTCGGTGAGCGCGTACAGCTCGCTCCAGCCGAAGTGGTAGCGCGGCGAGAGGGATTCCGCATACAGGCTCGTCTCGGCGATTGCGCCCGTGCCGTCGAGGATCGGCACGAGCGACCGGCCCGGCAACGCGTCGCGGGGTTGCGACCCGGCCGCGCCCGCACTGCCCAGATCGAGGAGCGTCGGCGCGAGATCGATCTGCTGCACGGGTGTCGAAAGGCGGCGGCCCGCGCCGCGCGATGCGGGCAGCTTCACAATCAGGGGCACTTGTATCGTCTCGCGATACAGGAAGATCCCGTGCTCGTCCTCGCCGTGATCGCCGAGCCCCTCGCCGTGATCCGAGACCAGGACGATCGTCGCGCGGTCGTACAGGCGCTTGGCACGCAGATCGTCCAGGAGACGGCCGACAATCGCGTCGGAGTATTCGATCTCGCCGTCATAGGGGTCGGCGGCGGCAAACCGCTGCGGCGGCGAGTACGGCCTGTGCGGTTCGTAGATGTGAACGAAGAGAAAGAACTTCGGCGATGCCCGGCCGTCGATCCAGCGGATCGCCGCGGCCACCGTGTCCCCGCCCGAACGCTGCACCTGGCCGAGCGGCTTGTCGGCCGACGCAGGCGGCAGGCGGTCGTCGTACACGTCGAAGCCGGCGCCGATGCCGGTCTGGCGGCGCAGCACGTAAGCCGAGACGAACCCGCCCGTCTCGAAGCCCGTTTCGTGAAGGGCGTGCTGCAGCATGCGCTCGTCTTTCGCGACGGAAAACCCGATGTTGTCGCGGACGCCATGCGCGAACGGGAGCCGTCCGGACAGGATCGATGTGTGGGCCGGCAGCGTCTGCGGCGACTGCGAGTAGGCCCGTTCGAAGAGCGCGCCGTCGGCGGCGAGCCGGTCGATGTTGGGCGTCCGGATGCGCGTGTAGCCGTAGGCGGGCAGACGGTCGGCCCGCAGGGTGTCGATCGAGATCAGGACGATGGGTCCGTCGGCGCGGACAGTGCCGGCAGCCTGATGCCGCCACCAGACGAGCAGCGCCGCGGTCACGATCGCGGCGGCGCCCAGCCACGCGGCGAGTCTCCGCCCGGTCACCACGTGCCTGTCCGTCCCTCGGCGAGCAGCCGGCGGATTCGCGCGATGTCGGGGCCGTAGAAGGCCGGCGGCGCGGTTCGGACGAACATCTCGAGGTACGGGCGCGCCTCCGCCGCGCGCCCGGCGTTCACAAGCTCCGTGGACAGATTGTAGAGCGCGTCGAAGTTTCTCGGGTCGAGATCGACCGCGCGACGCCAGTGCGCGATCGCCTCGTCGCGCCGCCCCGACTTGATGGCGACCACGCCGAGACCCGCGCGCGCGCGCGAGGACCGCGGGTCGTTCCCGGCCGCGCGCCCGAACGCGGCGCGCGCGGCGGCCAGATCGCCGCGATCGAGGTGCACGATGCCCGCGTTCTCGAGCGCGAACGCATTGCGGGGGTCCAACTCCAGGATACGTTCGAACGTGCGCAGCGCCTCCACGTTTCGCCCGGCGCGCGCGTACGCGATGCCGAGCGCGTTGAGCGCTTCGGCATTGCCCGGTTCGGCGGCCGTGGCGCGGCCGAGCAGGACGAGCGCCTCCTGTATCGCGCCGGTTTCCGCCAGGTAACTGCCGAGCCTGATCTCCGTTTCCACACGCGGCCCGAGCTTCGCGATGGCCGAGCGCAGCGTCGCGATCGCATCGCGCGTGGCGCCGCTCTCCCACTGGATGTAGGCGAGCCGGCGATAGGCCAGCTCCATGTCCTGGCGGCGCGCGATGACGCGCCGGTAGGCGCCGATGGCTTCCGCGCTCCGCCCCGCGCGCTGCAGCTCGATTCCCTCGATCATCAGACGATCGACATCGATCAGCCGCTTCGGGTCGTCCTCTTCTGTGTAGCGCGGCTTGCGCGGCGCTGAGCCGGAGAGATAGCCGAGCGACTGCAGCCGCGCGCGCACCTCGGCGGTCTCCGCCGACTGCTCGCCAGGAAGCGACGCGCCGAATGCCGACAGCCGGGACGCCAGCGCGCGGACGCGCTCGCCCGCGGAGGCGGCGAGATTGCGCTCCTCGTGCGGGTCGGCGCCGAGGTCGTACAGTTCCTCGACGGGAAGGTCGAGGTACTTCTCGCGGCCCGCGATCACGCCGCGCAGCGGCGCCCACCCGCGCTTGAGCGTCGCGGTCATCGCCTCGAAGTACGTGTGGCGCGGCTCGCGCTCGCCAGGCACGGCGGCGAGAAGCGTACGGCCGGGCAGGTCGCCCGGCACGCCGATGCCAATGAGGTCGGCAATCGTCGGCAGGATGTCGATGTGGCGCACGGGGACGTCGCTCGTCGCACCGCGTCCGCCGGATTCGCCGAGCACCTGCGCGACGAGCAGCGGCACGCGCAACGTCGTCTCGTACGCGAACACGCCGTGCGTGGGCTCCCCGTGAGCGCCGAGCCCTTCGCCGTGGTCGCCGGTGACGATCACGGTCGTGGGGCGGTCGCTCGCACGCGCGAGATCCAGCAGCGGCCCGAGCGCCCCATCGACGTACGCCACCTCGCCGGCATAGCGGTTGCCCGCGTACTCCGTTTCGAACGGCGGCGGCGGCGCATACGGCGAGTGCGGATCGAAGAGGTGGACCCACGCGAGCCACGGCTTGCGTTGCTGCCCGATCCACGTGGTGGCGGCCGATACAACTTCGCCGGCGGGCCGCTCGCTGAACGCGAAGTCGTCGGGCGCCACTTCGCGGCCGGACAGGTCGTCGTACGTGTCAAACCCCTGCGCGAGCCCGAACTGCCGATCGAGGGGGAAGGCGCCGACGAACGCCCCGGTGGCGAAGCCCTTCGCCCGCGCCGCCTCCGCGAGCGTCTCCGCCGAATCGGCGAGGCGGAAGCCGGCGTTGTCGCGGACACCGTGCTCGAACGGGTAGCGGCCCGTCAGGATGCTCGCGTGAGAGGGAAGCGTTACGACCGCGTGCGCGTGCGCGAAGGTAAAGCGCACCCCCTCGCGGGCCAGGCGATCGAGGTTCGGCGTGCGGGCGCGACCTCCATAGCTGCCGAGCGCATCGCCGCGCAGCGTATCGATCGTGATGAGCAGCACGTTCTGGTCGGCCGTCCTGACAACGGGCGGGAACGTGGACCGCGGGCGCGACACGAACCACGATGCGAACGCCGCCACGAGGACGACCGCCGCGAACGCGATCCAGCGCCGGCGCGACCGTCGGCCGGCTGCGCCACGTGTGCCCACCGTCTTGGCGGGGGAAGGGCGGCCCATGCGGATGGAACCAGTATGTCACGCTCCTGAACGGCGCTGGATCGTGTTATGGCCTATTGAGCCGTGCGAGCGCCTCGCGGGAGCGGATGCTCGTGGGGTCCGTCCTCAGCGCGGCCTCGTAAGCGGCGATGGCCGAACGCCGATCGCCTGTGACTTCGTACAAATAGCCCAATTGCAGGTTCACGCTCGTCAGTGCCGGCGTGGATCGCGCGATCCGCCCGTACGCGGCAATCGCCGCCTCGATCCGGCCCGCGGCCACGAGCGACGCGGCCTCATCCAGCTCTGTCTGCAGCCGTGCCGCGTCCGCGTTGGCGAGCAAGGGCGGCGGCGCAGGCTCGAGCGAACGCACAAGCTTGAGGTCCAGGGCGGGATTCCGCGGCCCGGAGACAACCGGCAGATCGAAGGTGACGGTCTCGAAGCCGGCCGCTCGGATCGTGACTTTGTAAATGGCCCGGCGCAGTCCAAGGATGCTGAACCGGCCTTTGTCGTCAGTGGCGGCGCTGAACGAGCGCGGGAAATACACGTCGTTGGCCGCGACGACCGTGGCCCCTTTCAACGGCCGTCCCCTCTCGTCGCGGATCGTCCCGGCGACGCGGCCGGTTCCAAGCTGCCCGAACGCAGCCGCGGGCAAGGCCACCAGCGCCGTCACGGCTGCCAGGGTCCTCAAGCGTCGCATGGGCCCAAAGTATAATCGCGCCGCACCATGCGAACGCTGACATTCGCCCTCATTTTCTGTTTCTGCGTCACCGCCAACGCCTTGGCTCAGCCGCGGCCCTCCGACGCCGGTTCCGCCACCGCCGCCGCCGGTTTCGACCCGGCGCGCCTCAGCCGCGTCGAGGAACACATCACGGCGGCCATCGCCGCGAAGAAAACACCCGGGGCCGTGCTGCTCGTCGGCCGCGGCCACCGCGTCATCTACCAGAAGGCGTTCGGCCACCGCGCCCTCAGCCCGGCAGCCGAGCCGATGACGGCCGACACGATCTTCGACCTCGCGTCGCTCACCAAGGTCGTCGCGACGACCACCAGCGTGATGCAGCTCGTGGAGCAGGGCAAGGTCCGGCTGAGCGACCGCGTCGCCACGTTCATCCCGGAGTTTGGGAAGTACGGCAAGGCCGGCATCACCGTCCTGCACCTGATGACGCACGTCTCGGGGCTGCGGCCGGACGTCGACGTGTCGCATGACTGGAAGGGGTACGGCACCGCGATCGCGCTTGCGGCCGAAGAGGTGCCGGCCTCGCGGCCCGGCGAGCGGTTCGTGTACAGCGACATCAACTATTTCCTCCTCGGGGAGATCGTCCACCGCGTCAGCGGCGAGCCGCTCGACGCCTACGCGAAGAAGCACATCTTCGAGCCGCTCGGCATGCGCGAGACCGGCTTCAATCCGCCGGAGCGACTTCGCGCGCGCATCGCGCCCACCGAGCTCTGCACGGCGTACGGCTGGCCGTGCGAAGGCGCGGACCGATCGATGCTGCGCGGCATCGTCCACGATCCGACCGCGCGACGGATGGACGGCGTCGCCGGCCACGCCGGCCTGTTCAGCACGGCGGCCGACCTGGCGATCTTCTGCCGCATGCTGCTCGCGGGCGGCAGCTTCAACGGCCGGCGGGTCCTCGCACCGCTGACGGTGGCCCGGATGACCAGCCCCTCGACGCCGCCCGGCGAGCGGAACGTGCGCGGACTCGGCTGGGACATGGACAGCGCGTTCTCGAGCAACCGAGGCGAGCTGCTGCCGCCCGGATCCTTCGGCCACACGGGATTCACCGGAACGTCGCTCTGGATCGATCCCACGACCGGCGTGTTCATCGTGTTTCTGTCCAACCGGGTGCACCCGTACGGAAAGGGGGATGTCACGCCGCTGCGCGCGCGCATCGCCACAACGGTGGCGGCGGCGCTGGTCGACCGGACGGCGCTCGGCACGCGCACGGTGCATCCCTGGACGGTGAACACGAACGCGGTCGCGGGGAGCGCTCCGCCGCGCCCCTCGTGGTCGCCGGTACAGACCGGCCTGGACGCATCTCGCGCCGACGCCTTCTCGGCGTTGCGAGGACGGCGTGTCGCGCTCGTCACGAACCACACGGGCATCGCGCGCGACCGCCAGTCCACGATCGATCTCCTCAACGACGCGAAAGACGTGAAGCTGGTTGCGCTCTTCTCGCCCGAGCATGGCATCCGCGGAATCCTCGACGAGTCGGTCCCCTCCTCGCGCGACGAGAAGACGGGCCTGCCGATTCACTCGCTCTACGGCAATACGCGCCGGCCGACCGACGCCATGCTCCGCGACGTGGACGCGCTCATCGTCGACCTGCAGGACATCGGCGCGCGCTTCTACACGTACATGACGACGATGGCGTACGTGATGGAAGAGGCGGCGAGACGCAAGATGCCGGTGTATGTCGTCGACCGGCCGAATCCCATCAACGGCGTGCAGATCGAAGGGCCGATGCTCGACAAGGCAGCGCTCGGCTTTACCGGCTACATGTCGATGCCGATCCGGCACGGCCTGACCATGGGCGAGCTGGCGCAGCTGTTCAACGGCGAAAACAAGATCGGGGCGGACCTGACGGTGCTGGCGATGAAGAACTGGCGGCGCGATGACTGGTTCGACGCGACCGGTCTCCCGTGGGTGAATCCCTCGCCGAACATGCGGAACCTCCTCCAGGCGACGCTGTATCCCGGCATCGGCGCGATCGAAGGCACCAACATCTCGGTGGGGCGTGGCACCGACACGCCGTTCGAGCAGATTGGCGCGCCGTGGATCGACGGCGTGCGGCTCGCCGAGGCGCTGAACGGCCGCGAGCTGCCGGGGATCCGGTTCTACCCGGTGGCGTTCACGCCTTCGGCGAGCACGTATGCGAACGAGCCGTGCCAGGGCGTCTTCATGGTGGTCACCGATCGCCAGGCGCTGCGCCCGGTGCGCGTGGGCCTGGAGATTGCCGCAGCGATCTACCGGCTGCACGGCGCGAAGTACGACATCGACACCGCGCTGCGGCTGTTCGGCTCGAAGGAGGCGCTCGAAGGGATCAAGGCCGGCGAGGATCCCGCGCGGATCGTGGCATCCTGGGCGGCAGGGGAAGCGCGGTGGCGACAGCTGCGTGCGAAGTACCTGCTGTACCACTGAGCGGAAAAGGGGGACAGTCACACTTCCGGTTCCGACCGGGTCGGAAGTGTGACTGTCCCCCTTGGATCACGCCCGCGCCCGGCGGTGTGCGCGCGTCTTGTCCTGGTACATCCGATCGTCCGCTTCCTTCACGACGGCGAGCACGTCGCTGCTGCCCGCGCGCAGTTCGGCGCTGCCGATGCTCAGCCCGAATCCGCTCGGGAACCGCTCGCCCTCAATGGCGGCGGCGAATGCGCGCTGCAGATCGAGACCTTTGCGTGCGGCTTCGAGCTCGCCGCACGTGAGCAGCAGGAGAAACTCGTCGCCGCCCCACCGGAACAGGTAATCAGCCTCGCGCACGTTCCTCCGCAGGAACTCGGCGACCAGCTGCAGCGCCGCGTCGCCCGCCTCGTGCCCGAGCGTATCGTTCACCGCCTTGAATCGGTCGACGTCCGCGAACAGCACGGACAACGGCGTGCCGTAGCGGTGACGGCGCTGAATCTCCCGCCCGATGATTTCGTGAAAGAACCGGCGGTTGTAACAGCCGGTCAGCGGATCCGTGATGACGAGCTGCTCCAGGTCGCGGTGCGCCGCTTCGAGGCGGCGGTTCGTCTGGCGCAGCTCCCACGTGATGTCCTCGAAGACGAGGACGTGCATGCCGAGCGCCGCGACGATCGCCACGAGCGCGGCGGGGATCAGCGCCGCCAGCGCCCGCACGTCCCACGTCGCCACGTTCCGCGACGCGTCCCATGCCATCCACCCGTGCAGCGCGGCCAGCAGCAGGAACGCGACACCAGTCGCGGCCGCGCCGACGAGCCGCGTCCGCAGCGTCAGCAGCATGTAGGCGAGCGCCGCAGTGGCATACATCGCCCCGGTCAGGAAGTAACCCGGCGAGAGAACCGATGTGATGCCGAGCGCGATCGGCGAGAGCGTGAACCACAGGACGAGCGGCAGGACGTACCAGAGATCGCGGATGCTGAACCGCGGTCTCTGCCGGAAGCTGTCGGCGCTCAGCACGAACACCAGCGCGGCGGCGAGGTTCAACAGTTGCGCCAGGCCGACGATGGCGCGACCGGCCGCGAGCGAAGGCCATTCACGCGCGAGCAGCGCGAGCGAGAGAGCGATGAGTCCCCACGCACACGACCACTGGAGAATGTAGGTGCGGCGCCGGTAGACGAACAGTCCGGCGAGCAGCGTGGCGAGGAGGAGTGCCGCAACCGCCGCGGCCCCGCGCGGATTGATCGTGAGCGCAATGGGGACCGGGGCGCGGTCGAACAGGCTGACGGCCGTCTGCATGCGGCCTCTCGGGGGAGTACCTACATGATACCCGACGCGGGAGTCGGGAGACAGAAGTCAGGGTTCAGGGGTCAGTGATACAGCATCGCATACACGATGACGCCCGTTAGGGAAACGTAGATCCAGACAGGCAGCGTCCAGCGGGCGATCGCCACGTGGCGGTCGAAACGCCCGTGGAGCGCGCGCCAGAGCGTCACAATCGCGAGGGGCGGGACCACGGCGGCAAGCACGGTGTGCGTGAACAGAATCGTCAGATAGATTGTGCGAAAGGTACCAGTACCCGGATACCGTCGCGAACCCACCTGCGCGTGATAGGTCAGGTAGGAAACCAGGAACAGTATCGAGACGACGAACGCCGCCAGCATGCAGCGACGGTGCGCCTGGATGTGGCCGCGCCGGATGGACAGGTAACCGCAAATGAGCAGCGTGGCCGCAATCGCGTTCAGGATCGCATTGAGCGTCGGGAGGGCGTTGATCGTCACGCCTTGTTGGCCAGCATGAACGCCCAGAGAATCGGCAGGTAGACGATCGATCCGAAGAACAGCCACCGCGCGGCGGCCGTCGAGCGCGTCGCGGCGAACCAAACCGACAGCCCGAGGAACCCGGCGCTCAGGACGAACGCGGCCCCGAAATACACCGGGCCGGCGAGGTCGAACGCGGCCGGCGCCAGGCTGACGGGCAGCAACGCCGCCGCGTACGCCACCGCCTGCCGTCCGGTGCTGCGGCCGTCCGGCTCGATCACGGGCAGCATCGGGAAGCCGGCGCGTTCGTAATCGGCGCGGTACAGCCAGGCGATCGCCAGGAAGTGCGGCAGCTGCCACAGGAACCCGATGGCGAACAGCACCCACGATACCGGCTCGAGCGATCCGCGCACGGCCGTCCAGCCGATGATGGGCGGCAGCGCCCCGGGGATCGCGCCGACGACGGTGGAGAACGGAGACCGGCGCTTCAGGGGCGTGTAGACGGCGACGTAGGCGACCAGCGTCACGAGCGCCACCGCCGCCGCGAGCAGGTTCGCCCCGAGCCCGAGCTGCAGCAATCCCGCCGCGGAGAGCACGATCGCGAACCACAAGGCGTCGCCCGCCTGCATGCGCCCGTCAGGGAGCGGGCGCACCTGCGTGCGCCGCATCAGGCCATCGGTCACGCGCTCGTAGTACTGGTTGAAGGCGGCCGACCCTCCGGCGACGAGCGCGGTGCCCACGATCGTGTGGAAGAGCAGCGAGAACTCCCGCCCGCCGCCGCCCGCCATGTAGTAGCCGCCGAGCGCCGTCGCCACCGCGAGCGCGTTGAGCCGCGGTTTGGTCAGCTGCAGGAAATCGGAGGTGCGCGTCCGAACGGCGGGGCCGATGCGCGTGCCGCCACGGGTCCCCTGCACGAGCGATCCGGCGGAGACCGGCGTCATCACGCGGCGACCTCTGCCCGCCGCGCCCCGTCGCCTGCGGCGGCGGCGCTGCCGAACAGACCGCGGTGTGCCCGCAACGCGACGATGAGGGCGGTCGCGAGGACGAGCGCACCGGTCATCACGTGCAGCGAGTTGACGTACATGTCGCGCGCGGTCCAGATCACGTACGCGCCAAGCGTGACCTGCGCCGTCACGAGCAGCACGAGGATCGTCGCCGGCCGCGTGAGCCAGGGGTTGCCCGCATGGTGCGTGCGGATGCGCACGACGAGCCACGCGATCATCCCGCTGGCGGCGACGGCGCCCATGCGATGCGCGAAGTGGACCGCGATCTTTCCATCCCACTGCGGCGGCAGCAGCCCGCCAAACGCGAGCGGGAAGTCCGGAATGGCGAGCCCCGAGCCCGTGTGCCGCATGGCCGCGCCGAGCAGGATCTGCACGTACACGACCGCCACCGTCCACGCGCCCAGCCGCCGCAGCATCCGGTCATCATCGACCCGGCGGTCGTCCATCCACCCCCTGGACGTGAAGACGGAGATCGCGATCATCATGCAGAAGAAAATCTGCGCGAGCCCCGCGTGGCCGATCGAGATCGCATCCGGCAGCAGGTAGAGCACCGTCAGCCCTCCCAGCACCCCCTGGACGATCACCACTCCGAGAGCGGCGACGCCGAACCACCGCAGCCACCCTCGGCCATCGCGCCACCAGAGCCACGCCGCGAGGACGATCGTGAAGAACCCCACCGCGGTCGCGACGAGACGGTGCCCGTGCTCGAAGACGATCCCGCCGACCATCAGGTGCAGCGGGAACGTGAACATGTTGTACCCGTAGCTGGTGGGCCAGTCAGGAACGCTCAACCCGGACCCCGTGCTCGTCACCATCGCACCCGCGAGGATGAGGAACAGCGTGGCGGCGGAGAGCACGCGCGTGAAGACGCGGAATGCCATGGGTGTTATGAAGCCTTGAAGGTGAACGTGAGCTCTTTCGATTCCGATTCGCCCAGGGTCACGGTCGTCGAGCGCGTGCCGAGCTTCTCGTGCCACGCCTCGATGGTGTAGGTGCCCGCGGGAAGATCCTCGAGCGCAAACGTTCCCGCCTTGCCGCTGACGGCGAAGTACGGGTGATCGACGACGCCCACGTACGCGATCATCCACGGGTGGATGTCGCACGTGAAGGGCACCATGACTTCCCGCGCGCTGAACCTGTGCGTGTGGACCATACCCTGGATCGGCTGCGCGGTATTGACCGGCCGGTTGACTTTCGCCGCGGCGTGCACGTTGTGCGGCGCGGGATCGCTGTTCAGCACGTTGAGCGGCTGGCCGACACGCACGCCAAGCACGCGCGGCGTGTAGACACAGCCATCCTGATCGAGCTGGACGGGTTCCGACGGGATGTCGAACGAGTACCCCGACAGGCCATCCTTGACGTACACGAACGCGTTCTCCAGGCCGCCATCGCGGACGACGATCGATTCGTCGCGGCGATGTTCGCCGGCCGGGCACTTTGAGTCGGTCATCTTCAACTCGGACGCGGCCGGCGGCGTGCCCTCGAAGACGATGCGGCCCGCGACGGATCCGGCTTTGGCGGCGTCCACGCGCTTGCCGGCCGGCGCGCCTTCAGGCGGCTTCGGCGCGGCGGACTCAAACGGGCTCGACCCACCGCAGGCGGCGATGCCCACAGATGCGAGCAGCGGCAGCGCGAGGCACAGGCGGCTCATGGCAACCCTTAGAAATATCACAGGTCACGGTGCCGCCGCGGCGTCGCGCAGCTTGCGCAGCACGCGGTCTTCGAGCCAGTGCGGATCCCAGAACTCAACAGGGCTCACCATGCGCCCGTGCACGAGCATCGCGAAGTGCAGGTGGTCGCCGCCCGCAAGGCCGGTCGTCCCGCTGCGGCCGATCGCCTGCCCCGTTTCCACCGTCTGGCCCACCGACGCCTCGAACGACGAGAGGTGCGCGTAAAGCGACTGCAGACCGAGGCCGTGATCGATGACGACCGTGTTCCCGTAGATGCCCACGTAATCGGCGAAGATCACCGTGCCCCTGTTCGACGCCACGATAGGCGCACTTGCCGTCGTCGCCAGGTCGAAGCCGAGGTGCACCTGCTGGTCGACCTCGCGTCCCTGGGACAAGTACGTCCGGTGGTCGGCGAAGGCCGATTCGACCTTCGAGTTCGCGAGCTGCCTGAACTCGCCCGTGAAGAGGGGGGCCTGCGACGTTTTCGAGGCGAGCCCGGCGATCTGCTGCGCGTTCTTGCGGCGCAGCTCACCGTTCAGCACGAGGAACTGCTCCAGCACGGAGCCCTCGGCCTTCACCTCCGGCGTGTGCTCGAGGATCGCCGGGACGACCCGGTTGAGGAACTCGTCGTTCAGCTCGATGCGGCTGCGGCGGAACGCCTTGGGAAACGGACGATAGTCGAAATCGGCGCGCGCGGCGTTGCCGGCTTCGTCGCGTGCGAAGAGTGAAATCGGCGTGTTCAGATCCTGGTCGTGCAGCAGCGCGAAGAAGGCAATCTTGAGAGAGGGATCCGGCAGCTGCACGCCGGCGAGGGACGCGGCGGCCGCCGCGCTGAAGCCGGGGTATTCGATATCTCCCACCTTGACCCCCGAGACCACGTCGGACGGAGTGGCGCGATACACCACGAACTCGGCGCCGCCGTGGTTGATGAAGTGATGCGTCGAGGCCACCGACACGCGGGGCGGCTCGAACCGGACGCGGACATCGCGCGTGGCCCTGCTTTCGAGCGTGCGCACGCCGTACAGCGCGGGGCGGGCCGCAACGACCGTTATCGTGGCGTCGCCTGCCTGCAGCTCGGGCAGGCTGCGTTTGCCGAGCGCGCGCGTGATGCGCAGGCGGTTCGCGCCGTCCTGCTTCACCTGGAGACCGGCCGCGTCGATCGAGGTCGCCAGCAGTACGCGGCCTCCTGTCTGTTCGATGTACGCCTCGAAGCGATTGAGCGTCCCGCCGGGCGCCTCCACCGTCACGTCGAGCGTTCCGGTCTGCCCGACGAACGTCGCCGGCTGGTGGATGAGGATCGCGGGGCCGCCGCCGCGGCCCGAGTACACCCACGCCCCCGCCAGCCCAAGGAGAAGAGCAAGCACGATCGAAAGCAGGATCCGCATCCGCCAATGATGCCACGATGCCGCACGCGCTTGACCCCGTTTGAAGGCGGTTGCTACAATTAGAGGTTCTTGCAGTCCTGTGCCGGTATCGTCTAGGGGTCAGGACACGTGGTTCTCAGCCACGGGACCGGGGTTCGAATCCCCGTACCGGTACCAACCTTCGCGCCTTCGGCCGAATGGTTGGCACGCCAACTTCCCAGCCCGAGATCTTTCCGTTACTTCTAAGAGTGTTCTGCGAGTGGTCAGGGCTGTCGGCGAAGCTCTGCCCCGTCGGATCGTCCAGCCACTGCCGGCAGTGTTCAACGGCGAACACCTCGTAGGGGTAGACTGGTCGCAATGTCGGTTGCCATTCCAGCCGAAGTGAACCCGACCCTCCTCGTGTGGGCACGGGAGCAGAGCGGCTACCCGGCCGAGACCGTCGCGAAGCGCCTGGGTGTAAAGCTCGATCGCCTCGAAGCCTGGGAGCGCGGTGACCGCAGGCCCACCGTGCGCCAGACTCAGGAGCTGGCCCGCTACTACCATCGGCCGTTCGGTGTGTTCTTCCTTCCGCAGCCTCCGTCGGTTCCGCCGTTGGCGGCGGAGTACCGTCGGCTACCTGGCGTGCGTCCCGGCGTCGAGTCGCCCGAGTTCAGGCTGGCCCTCCGCCTGATGTTGCAGCGCAGAGAACTGGCCCTGCAGTTGAACGACGAGCTGGGAATTGCGGTTCCCGAGTTCCGAACCGTCGCTCGCCTCTCCGAAGGCCCGGCAACAGTCGGGCAGCGTCTTCGCGAAGCGTTGGGCGTTGCCATCGAGCAGCAGCTGGCCTGGTGGGACGAGTGGCAGGCGTGGCGAGGGTGGCGTGCGGCCGTCGAACAGACTGGCGTGCTGGTGTTTCAGTTTCCGAAGGTGCCGCTGGAGCAGACGCGCGGCGTCTCGGTCCTCGACTTCCCCTTGCCGGCGGTCGGCATCAACAGTAAAGAGAGTGCGCCGGGGGCACGCATTTACTCTCTCCTCCACGAGCTCGTTCACATTGTCCTGGCGCTCGGCAAAGAGGAAGCAGTTGCCTTGCGCGAGCCTCGCAGCGACACCCAGTGGATGGAGATCGAACGTTTCGCCGAGGAGGCAGCCAGTGAGGCCCTCATTCCGCAGCGCGCTCTCGAGGCGCAGCTCAGGGGCATCGCGGTGGGGCGTGACGGCTGGGACGTTGCGAGGGTGCGGGCGCTGGCGGCCAGGTTCCGCGTGACGCCGCTCGCGATGGCGACAAGGCTACGCAGCGCCGGAGCCATGAGTTGGGACGGCTACCGTCAATGGCGGTTGGACTGGAACGAGTACGTGTCTTCGCTCAAGCCGCGGAGGGGCGGCATCGCGTCTCCCGTTGACAAGACGCTTGGGCGCGCCGGACGCCCGTTCATCCAGCTCGTGCTCGAAGCGCTCGACGCCAACCGGATCACCGCGGTCGATGCGAGCCGATACCTCGATCTCAGGTTCGACCACATCGAGAAGCTGCGCGACGAGCTGACGAGTGGTGCCGCGGGGTCGTCCGGTGTGGATGCTTGAGCGGTTCTGCAAACGGACCTTGGAGGAGGTCCAAGCCATTCTGCGGGAGGGTTCACCAACTCACCACGAGCGGTACCTCGGTGTCTTCCGCCTCTTGCGAGAACGGGACGATGAGCTCGCGGATGCCTTCAACAATCCGCGACGCAGCCGCATGATAGGCCAGCTCGTTGTGATCTGCAACCTCGGTCTTCTTCACTCTGACGAGATGGGACGCTTCACGGAGGGCACTCGCGCCGCGATCGAGTCGCTCGCGAGGGAGTTTAGAAGTTAGCGATTGGGCAGAGCCGGACGCACCGGCAAGTGCTACTCTCTTGCAAGGCAGAGGCAGGATGCGCTGGACAGGCGCTGGAATATGCATCGAGAAGCTCAATTTCTCTGTCCCGGAATCGGACTCGGTGCACGTGGCCGTCGAGACCGCGCCCGCTTGAAGGACTGCTGAAGCTTTGCGCGCGAAGCGGGCCCGCATCACATGACCCATTCCCTTCACCTCGCGCTCGGCGCGGCGGTGCTGGTCGTCTCACTCGCTGGCCGTGCCGCGAGCGCGAACAGCTACGTCCGCCGCCGGCTCTCGCTCTCCGCGTTTCTCGCGCTCGTCTACGTGGCGGGCAACGCCGTGCTGTGGCTCGTCGCGCTGGCGCCCGAGGCGGACGCGCGCATCCGCTCGTGGGAGCAGCTCGCCCTCACGCTGGCCGCACTGAACGCGCTCGTCGTCATCGCGATTAATCCGCTGCGCGAGAACCGGATGCCGGACCGCTTTCCCGGCATCATGCAGGACACGATCCTCGTCGGGCTGTTCATGCTGATTGCGACCTTCGTGTTCCGGGAGAAGATCGCGACGGCATCAGCCGTTGGCGCGGTCGTCATCGGTTTCGCGCTGCAGGACACGCTCGGCAACGCGTTCGCGGGGCTGGCGATCCAGATGGAAAAGCCGTTCCGCGTGGGGCACTGGATCACGGTGGGGGGCTTCGAGGGGCGGGTCGCCGAAATCACGTGGCGCGCGACGAAGCTGCGCACGAAGACCGGGAACTTCGTCATCGTCCCCAACAACATCATCTCGAAGGAAGCGATCACCAACTACTCGGAGCCGGCCTCGCCCACCCGCCTGCAGGTCGAGGTGGGCGCGAGCTACCTCGCGCCGCCCGCCGAGGTGAAAGCCGCGCTCCAGGAGGCGCTCGCCAACTGCCGCCGCGTGCTGAAGGCGCCGGCGCCGGACGTCGTCCTCGTGGATTTCGCGTCATCGGCGGTCACGTACCGCGTGCGGTTCTGGGTCGATGATTTCGAAAAGGACGAGGTCACGCGCGACGAGGTGCGCACCGCGATCTATTACGCGCTTCACCGTCATGGGATCGAGATCCCGTGGCCGATCCAGGTGGAGTACTCACGGCAGGAGCCGCCCGCGGATCCGCCGGAGCGCCTGGTGGAGCGCGCGCGCATTCTCGGCACGGCCGGCATCTTCGCCTCGCTGTCCCCCCGGGAGCACGAGCGGCTGGCCGCCGCGTCGCGCGAGCGGTTGTTCGGCCACGGCGACGCCATCGTCCGGCAAGGGGACGCGGGTTCGTCGCTGTTCGTGGTGTCGTCTGGAAAAGCCGTGGTGACGGTGGAGCCGGGGGGCGAAGTCGCGACGCTCGGACCCGGCGACTACTTCGGCGAGATGTCGCTGCTCACCGGCGAGCCTCGCACGGCCACGGTGTCGGCGCGCGGCGACTGCCGCGTGTTCGAGATCGACGCGGAGATGTTCCGCCAGGTGGCATCAGCAGACCCGGCCGTGCTCGAGCGAGTCGGCCGGGCCGCGATGGAGCGGCGGACGGAGCTGCACACGGTGCGTGACAGCGCCGCCGCCGCGAGCGCGCCGCAGGTGGAAGCGACTTTCCTCCTGCGCATGAAGCGCTTCCTCAGGCTGTCCTAGTACCGCGCCTGGCGGTAGCCCTGGTCGTATCCCTGCCGGAACGCCTCGCGATACTCGTTCTTCCACTGCTCGCGAGAGCCGTACCGCCGGTCGTAGTGCCGATCGCCCTCGCGATACCAGCGCTCGCGTGCCGGATCGTACCGGTCGCGATCGCGCGCCGCCTCGCGGCCGCGCTCGTACCCTTCGCGGTACCCGTACTCTGCGGCAGGCGAGCGATAGCCATACCCACCGCGCGGATACGCGCCGCCAGGGTAACGGGTCTCCGGGTCGCGCGCATCAGGGTAGCGGCCGCCGGGCGGGTACGTCCCGTAGCCGCCGCCGCGTCCGTACGCGTCGTAGCGCGCAAACGCTTCACGATAGCCGCGCTCGTACCCGCGACGGAACTCGTGGCGATATTCCTCGCGGCTGCCGTAGCGCCGATGCCATCCCTTGTCGGCGTGCTGGTAGTCGCGGTCGTGCTCCAGCCCCCAGCCACGGCCGCGCCGGGCGTCCCTGGCGCCGTGCTCGAGCCCCTCGCGATACCCGACGTCGAAGGCCGGGGAAGCCACGCGCCCGTAGCCGTACCCCCCACGCGGGCCGTGCTGCGCGTACGCGCAGGCCGTGAACGCCGGCGCGATCGTCACAATCACCGCAAGCGAAACGATCTTCATCCGTCCGGTCATCGTCTTGTTCTCCAGCGGGCGCACCTGGCATCGCTCCCGGCGCATTCCGCGAGTCTGCAAAAGAGGCGCCTACCGCAAGATGTTGGCTTGGAGGGAGTTAAATGCGATCCACCGCCCTCCGGGGGCGACAGCTACTGGGTCCAAACGAGGACACGGTCGCCGTCGCGGCCGCGCTGATCGATGAGGAGCGAGGGTCCGAGCGACTCGATGTCGTCGACGGTGATGCGCAGACCCGCGCGCCGCAGGCCGGCCGTTTCGGAGAAGACCTCGATCGGACCTCTCTTGAGGCGCAGGAGCCAGAAAGGAATCGCGATCTGGATGACTTTTTCCTCGTCGGCATCCCAGGCGAGGACGTGCAGCGCCTCGACCGGGATGCGCGCGCCCCCCTTTTGCTCGCGTTCCTCGCGCGCTTCGCGCAGGTGCGATCGCAGGATGTCACCGTCGTGGTCCAGCTCGATGAGCGGCCTGACGTTCCTGAAGCGCGCGCGGGTCTCGTCGAAGAGCGACTCGGCCCGCGCCGGCGTGGCGGAGCCGACCTGGACCTGGCGCGTCACGAAATACACGCCGGCCCCCGCCATGGCGATGATGCCGATGACGAACAGCGCGGCGACGATGATGACGGCCCAGGCCCAGCGGGGGAGCGACATACCTACTTACGGTTCAGCAGCGCGCGCGCTTCGGCGACGCACAACGGATCGCGATCGGCTTCGCAGAGCGCGATGGCTTCACGATAGCGCGCGCTGGCGGTGCGGCGATCGCCGCGGAGATCGGCGATGCGGCCCGCCTCCGACGTCGCGCGGCCGCGAATCCAGCCCGGAACGCCCGGTGCGAGCGCGAGGCGCAGGTCCGCGGCCGCCTCGTTCAGCCGCTGCAGGCGAACGCGCGCGGCGCCGCGCTTATAGTGCCACATCGCTGCTTCGCCGCCCGCTTTCGGCCGCGTGTCACCCTCGAACCGCCCGATGCCTTCCGACAGCACCCTCTCGGCGTCCGCGGCGCGGCCTGCCCGCAGCGCGGTCGCCCCATGCTCCAGCGCTAATAGCCGGTTACGAGGGAATTGCCCCTGCAGTTCGCCTATGACACGCAGCGCCTCGTCGAAGCGCCGCTCCCGGTTGTAGACGAGAATCAGCGCGAAGCGCGCCTCCGTTTGTGAATCGGCGTTGTAGGCCGCGGCGCGCTCCAGCAGCTCGATCCCGCGCACCTTGCCGCCCCCGAACCCCGCGAGGTACGCCATCCAGCGCATCGGAAGCGACATCGTTGCGACGATGTATCGATAGCTACCGAGGACCAGTGCGGCGTCGTGGCGGCGCGGGTCGAGGCTGAGGACCTTTTCATGCGCGTCAAAGGCGCCGCGCGCCGCCAGAAAGCCCGCGCGCAGCCGCCCTTCAACCGACGCGGTGTACGACGCGCGCAGTCCGAGGGCGGCGCCGAGATCGTAATGCGCCTGCGCGGACCTCGGCGCGCGCGCGATCCACGCGCGCGCCAGCATGAGGGCGCGATCGCAATGCCGGTCGAACCGCCGGTCCAGCGCCGGCGGCGGGGGTGTGACGTCCACGCGCGGCCTGGCGACGCTGCCCAGATAGTGATCGACCGTGATCGCGCCGCGTTGATACAGGATGTTCAGCCACGTGATCGTCGCGATCGCCCGATGCGTCCCCCCATCGTCTGGTGCGAGCGCGAGCGCCCGCTCGAGCGCCGCCTGCGCGGCGTCGTGATCGAGGTTGTAGGCGAGATCGAACGCCTCGCGCCGCAGGTCTGCGGGCGACTGCGCGGCCGCATGCGCCGGCGCGAACGCGATGACCACCGTCGCCAGCGCGGCGGCCACACCCGGTCTACAGCACCAACCCACGGCCGAGCCCCACCTCCGCCGCCCTCCGGTACACCAGATCGGCGGCGGCCACGTCTTCGATCGCCATGCCCAGCGACTCGAAGATCGTGACGTCGCGACCGCTCTCACGGCCGGCGATGCGTCCCGCGAACAGCTCGCCCAGCTCGCCGATGATGCGATCGGCCGAGTACCGCCCCTCCTCGATCGGGATAAGGAGGTCGCCGCTTTCGGCCAGCGCGCCGCGGCGGGAGTCCACGTAGACGCGCGCGCGCGAGACGAGCTCCGTGTCCAGCTCGCGCATGTCGGGGCGGCACGCGCCCACGGCGCAGATGTGGGCGCCGTCGCGCACCCAGGCGCTCTCCAGCACCGGCTCGGCCGACGAGGTCGCGGTGATGATCAGGTCCGCGCCGTCCACTGCCGCCTGAGGAGACCCCGCGGCGACGACCCGCCCCGCGAAGCCGCCGTGCTCGTCCGCGAAGCGATCGCGGTGCGCCGCGGTGGGGCTCCACACCCGCACTTCGCGGAGCGGCCGCACGAGCGCGAGCGCCTCCAGGTGGCTGTGCGCCTGCACCCCCGTGCCGAGGATCGCCAGCACGCCCGCATCGGCGCGCGCCAACGCGCGGGTGGCGGCCGCCGACACGGCCGCCGTTCGTGCCTCGGTGATGAAGCGCCCATCGAGCACCGCGAGCAGCTCGCCCGTTGCGGGATCGATCAGCAGGATCGTCGCGAGGTGTGTCGGCAGCCCCTTGCCGGCATTTCCTGGCGCCACGGTCACGAGCTTGGCGCCGAGCGCGGGAGGATGCGCCTGGAACGCCGGCATCAGCCCGAAAAACGCGATGTCGGCTCCCACGCGCAGCACGGTGCGGAGCGGCTGTTCCACCTGGTCGCTGGAGAAGGCGAGCAGCGAGCGCTCCATGGTGTCGATCAGGTCCGGCATGCGGAGCAGCTGGCGGACGTCGGACTCCCCGAGGACTACGGCCATTTCGTTATCTTCCCCGATCCATTCACCCCGCGGCGTTTCGCCATCGCCAAGGCCCGCTGCGCCTCGCGGACGGTGTTCGCATGGATCGAGGCGATCGCGTCGACGTCGGGGGCGTAGCCCCCCGCCATGCACACCGACACGGGAATGCGTCGCGACACGGCGGTGCCGAACACGAGCCGGTCACGCTCGGCGAGGCCCGTGATCGTCAGCTTCAAGCGCCCCAGCCGATCGTGCTCGTACGGATCCGCGCCCGCGACGTAGAACAACACGTCGGGACGGTGCGCCACGACCGCCTCGAGCGCCTCCCCGAGACGCCGGAGGTATTCGTCATCGCGCGTGCCGTCCTCGAACACGATATCGAGGTCGCTGCGCTGCTTCGTGAAGGGAAAGTTGTTGGCCCCGTGCAGGGAACAGGTGAAGACCTCCGGCGCATCTCGGAAAATGAGGGCGGTGCCGTCCCCCTGGTGCACGTCGGTGTCGAGCACGGCCACGCGCGAGGCACGCCCTTCCTCGAGCAGCACGCGCGCGGCGACCGCGACGTCGTTGAACACGCAGTAACCGGCCCCGCCGTCGGCGAAGGCATGATGGGTGCCGCCCGCAAGGTTGGCGGCCGCGCCGTCCATGATCGCCGCGTGCGAGGCTTCGATCGAGGCCCCCACGGAGCGGCGCGCGCGCTCCACCATCGCGGGAGACCACGGGAACCCGATCCGGCGCTGCGCCTCGGGCGACAGCGTGCCGGACGCGACGGCCGACAGATACTCCGCCGTGTGCACGAATGCCAGTTCGTCCCAACGGGCGGCGCGCGGCACGACCAGGTCCTCGGGCCGGAGGATCCCCTCGACCACGATCCGCTCGTGCAGGCGCGCGTACTTCGCCATCGGGAAGGAGTGCGCGGCCGGCAGCGGCAGCACGAAGTTGTCGCAGTAGAACGCCTTCACGCGGGGTTAGGATATTACCCGAAATGGCCGAGACGCGAATTCGAACGATTGACGCACACGCCGGGGGAGAGCCGCTGCGCCTGATTGTCGACGGCTTCCCCGAGGTGCACGGCAAGACCATGCTCGAGAAGCGGGCGCACGTGCTCGCGGAGCACGACGCCCTGCGCCGCGCGCTGATGCTCGAACCGCGCGGGCACGCCGACATGTACGGCGCGCTGCTGACCGAGCCGGTCAGCCCCGGCGCCGACGCGGGCGTGCTGTTCATGCACAACGAAGGCTACAGCACGATGTGCGGGCACGGGGTCATCGCCGTCGTGACGATCGCGCTCGAGCGGGGGCTGCTCACGCTTCGCGACAGGCAGGCAGAGATCGTGCTGGACTCGCCGGCGGGGCCCGTCCGCGCGCGGTTCTCGCGGCGGCCGGACGGCCGCGTCGAGCACGTGCGCTTCGTCAACGTGCCGTCGTTCGTGCTCCACGCCGGGGTGCCGGTGCGGCTGCGAGACCGCCGGTTTCGCGCCGACGTGGCGTTCGGCGGCGCCTTCTACGCGATCGTGGACAGCGAGGCCGCGGGTGTTGCGCTGCAGCCGCGCGCGCTTCCGGACGTCCGCCGCGCCGGCATGGCCATCAAGGAGCAGATCGAAGGGGCCTTCCGCGTCGAACACCCGCTCGAGCCCGGGCTCGCCGGGATCTACGGAACGATCTTCACCGGACCGCCGGAGACGCCCGGCGCAGACTTGAAGAACGTCACGGTCTTCGCCGACGCCGAGATCGATCGCTCGCCGTGCGGCACCGGCACGTGTGCCGTGATGGCGGTGCTCGACGCGATGGGGCTGCTGCAGCCCGATGCGCCGTTCACGCACGAATCCATCGTCGGCACCACGTTCCGCGGACGCGTGGTGGGACGCGAGACGGTGGCCGACCTGCCCGCGATCATCCCCGAGATACAGGGATCGGCATGGATCACGGGGGAGCACACGTTCGTCATTCAGAGCGATGATGCGCTGAAGGAGGGGTTTCGTCTGTGAAAAAAGGGGTCGGGAGCCTTTTTCCCGCCTTTGGACAGGAAGAAGGCTCCCGGCCCCTTTTTTCTACTTCGCTGGCAGCCCCTTCAAGTTCGCCTTCGCGGCGAGCTGGTGCAGCACCTTCGTGTCCTCGAGGTTGTCCCCCTCGACCGTGAGGATGAACCGCTTGCCGACGACGGCGCTGACTTCGCCGGATTTCGACTCGGTGTTCCACTTCTCCCAGCCCGGGTAGCCGGCGACCTTGGCGGAGCGCTCGTAGCCCTCTTCCGTTTCCTTCTCGTACCCCGCCGCGAGGTACATGGACAGCGGCGCGATCAGGAGCTGGTTGAATCCCGAGTCCACGAGCTTCGCGGTAATCCGCGCGTCATCCTTCGTGTAACTCACTTCCGCCTCGGAGAACGGCACCGGGCTGGACATCCTCTCGCCGGTCGGCTTGCCCTTCTCCCAACCCTCGAACTCGGGAAACGCCAGCTGGAGCTCCTTGAAACTGACGGGCTCCACGGGTTTGTTCTCTCCCGAACCGGAGCCTGCCAGGGCGCCCAGCGCCTTGCCCATCTCCTGGAGGCTCTTGGCGGTATCTCCCGCCTCGGCGCTCTTCGCGGCTTCCTCCAGCTGTGTCGCGGCGGCTTCGGCCGCCTTCTGCTGTTCTGACTTTCCACACGCAGCGGCTGTGACGGCCGCCACGGTGAGGCTGAGTATCGCAACACGTGAACGCATGCATCCTCCGAAGTCGGAAGATTGTACACTTAGCCTGATGATTCGGGATCGCGTCGCGCGGCTCGCGAGCGAACTTCCACGGGCGCCGCAATTTCCCAGCCAGGGGGCGACGCTGTTCGTGGATCTCGAACGACGCGAGGTGCAGCGCGGCTACACGCCGCTTCGCGTCATCCGCACCCTGCTCGGCGGGCGGGGCGCGAACATGTTCTACCTGTATCGGCTGCTCGACGAGCGGCGGCATCCCCTCCATCCAGACGTCCCGCTCATCTTCGGGTCGGGAGTGCTGACCGGCATCGTGCCGAGCGCTGCGCGGGGCAACGCGACCTCGTGGTCCCCCGAATCGGGCGTGCTGATGGACTGCAATGCCGGGGACTACTTCCCATCGTTCCTGCGGATGTGCGGCGTCGATCATCTGGTGCTGTACGGGCGCAGCGCGATCTGGACGATGCTGCGGGTTCATGCCGAGGGCGTCGAGTTCCTGGATGCCACGACGTACGTGGGTCTCGACAACATCGACCTGCGCGACCGGATCGCGGACGATTTCCACGGCACCTGGGCCCGCGACATCGCGATGGTGAACATCACGCGCGCCGGAGAGCGCCAGGTGCTCACGAGCGCGATCATGGCGGGCCCGAAGGCGTGTTACGCGCGCGGTGGTCCCGGCGCGAAGATGGGCGCGCTGCGCCTCAAGGCCGTGCTCGTGCAGGGGCAGACGCGCGACTTCGAGACCAGCCAGCCGTACAAGCCGTACAACCGCGACATCGCCCAGCGCCTGCTCGCCACCTCCGTCGTCCAGCACGCGCTGAAGACACGGGGCACCCCGTTTCTGTATCGCCCGAGCCGCCTGCTCGGCGCGATGGGCACGAAGAACAACCAGGAAACGACGTGGACCGACCGGCTCGACGCGGAGAATATCGATCCGTACCGGCCCGGCATGGCGGGGTGCTTCCGCTGCCCGGTGAACTGCCGCCCGCTCAACGACCTCAAGACCGACGCGGCGGACAAATACGGCCGCGGCGATGGGCCGGAGTACGTGACGCTCGGGAAGTTCGGGCCGAACCTGGGGATCGACCGCGTCGAAACGGTCATCCGGTTGAACAACATCTGCAACGATCTGGGACTCGACACGGCGTCCACCGGCTCGGCCATCGCGTGGGCGATGGAGCTGTTCCAGCGCCGGATCATCACGACGAAGGAGACCGGCGGGCTCGATCTCGAGTGGGGACGCGCGGACTCGATCGAACGATTGCTGTTCATGGTCGCCGCGCGCGAAGGCTTCGGCGACGTCGTGGCGGAGGGCACGCGCGCCGTGGAGAAAGGCTGGTATCCCGCCGAGGCGTTGCGCTACCGGATGGCCGTGAAGGGCCTGATGCAGAGCGATCCGCACGACTCGCGCATCCTGAAGGCGTTCGCGCTCGGCCTCGCGGTCTCGACACGCGGCATGGACCACCTGCGCAACCGGGTGACGCTGGAGATCAACGCGCGCATCAACGACGACCCCGCGTTCAAGGCGCGGCTCTACGGCGGCCAGGTCAGCGCGGCCCCGAACAGCTACGACGGCAAGGAGCGCGCGGTCCGTGCGTGCGAGAACATCTTCGCGGTCGGGGACGCGGTCGGAATGTGCCGTTTCACGACACAGCTGTTCAACAGCCCATCGCTTCCGGGTCTCGACGAGTTCGCGGGGCAGATCGCCAACGTGACCGGCCTTGATTTCGGGGTGCCGGAACTCGACCGCGTGGGGCAGAACATCATGGGGGTCGAGCGGCTCGTGAATCACCGCTTCGGCGTTGGCCGCAAGGACGACACGCTGCCCGACCGCTGGTTCGATGAGCCCATCCAGGTTGGCGCGTACAAGGGAGAGAAGATCGACCGCGAGGAATTCCAGCGGATGCTGTCGCGGTTTTACGAGATCTCAGGGCTCGATCAGGACGGCCTGCCAGAGGCGGAGTGGCGGCGGGAGCTCACCGGCATCCTCGAGGGAGGGCACTGATGGTGACCGTCCGCCTGCCCGCGATGCTGCGCCAGGGGGGTGCCGACGTCTTGGCGGTGGACGAGCCGGTCGCCAGCCTTGCCGCTCTCATCGACGTGCTCGCGGGACGCGTACCGGGGTTTTCAGAGAAATTCGACGACGCGCTGCTCAGCTTTGCCGTCAATGATGAGCTGGTCCTGCATGACCTGCTGCAGCAGCCGTTGAGGGATGGAGATCGCGTCGAGATCGTCCCGACTATTTCCGGTGGTCACTGAGGCCAGCGAGTTTAAGTGGGACAGTCACACTTTCCGCGCAGCGGTCCGGAAAGTGTGACTGTCCCACTTAAACTCCGCGTCCCCTTCCCTCGTCTAATCCTCTGTAGGGGGAAACACACCATGTGGGAACTGGATTTCTCGAGCACCGCCGAAGCCGTCGTGGGAATTCTGCTCGTCGCCGCGATGGTCGCGGTCATCCTGATCTAGCCTGAGCGACCGCGTCCCGGAGCCTTCCGGGGCCGCCAGGTACGACTTCCGCGACCGCGCAGTCAGGCCGGGCCTCTTCACGCGCACTTCGAGCTTGTGCACTCTGCCGTCCAGCCGCTCGGGAACGAACCCGAGGACGTACTGGCTGTGCAGCTCGGTGGCGATCTCCGTAAAGGTGGACGTCAGCGGATCCTGCTGCTTCAACTCGTAGTAGCCGCCGCCGGTTTCGTCCGCCAGCTTCTTCAACACACGGTCCGGGCGCGATCGCACCGGACCGACGACCGTCCGCATCCCGATTCCGTAGACCATCACGTTTTCGTTTCTCGCGCGATCGACCACGGCGTCGCGGCCCGTGCGGCTGGCGGTGTCTTCGCCGTCGGTGAACACGAGGACCACCTTCCGCCGGTCCGCCTGGCGCAGCTGCAGCATCGCCTCGCTCAGGGCATCGTACAGCCGGGTCGGATAGCCGAAGTCCAGCTCCTTCAGCTCCGCGACGAGGGAATCGCGATCGTCGGTGAGGCCGCTCACGTAGATCTTGTCGCTGAACGCGCCGACGGCCCCCTGGTCGTCCGGGTGAAGGCGGATGAGAAACTGCTCGGCGCCCGCCTTCACGCGGTCCAGCACCAGCGTCATGCTGCCGCTCGTGTCCAGCATGACGGCGACCGCGATGGGGATGTGCTCGTTCTCGAACAGGTCGATCGCGCGCGGCCGGTCATCTTCGAACAGCTCGAAGTCGTCCTTCGCCAGGTCAGCGACGAGTCGCTTTCCCGCGTCGGTCACCGTGACGTACAGCGGGACCATCCGCGTGCCGCTCTTGAACTGCGCGTGGAGCGGGTAGAGAAGGGCGAGGGCGGTCAGCAGCAGAAGGGTCGACCCAAGTTTTCGCATGTGTTTTCGTCGCCAGTCGTGGTGGCAGGCACGTCACCCGTCAAAAATCGTAACATACGGCGGATATTTCCCTGTTTGGAGACACGAATGATCCGCAGACTCGTCCTTTTCCTCATGGTGTGCCTGCTCCGGGTGCCGCTGGCGGTTGCGGCGCAACCACAGGAGCTGTGGCCGGGCGCGACCTACGATCCGAAGATCCCCACGTTGAAATCCGTGCTCGGGTGGAACACGGGCGACGAGATCACGCCGCCCGACGGCATCATCACGTACGTGAAGGCGCTGGCGGCCGCCGCGCCGGATCGGACGCGGCTCATCCAGTACGGCGAGACGTGGGAGAGACGGCCGCTCTACCTCCTCATCGTGGGATCGGCCGAGCGCATCGCGCGCCTCGACGAGATCAAGGCGGGCTTGAGGCGCCTGGCCGATCCGCGCAACATCGCTCCGGAAGCCGCCGAGCGCCTCGTGCGCGAGCTGCCCGTGGTGACGTGGCTGATGCACGCGGTCCACGGCAACGAGATCTCCTCGTCTGACGCGGCGCTCGCGGAGGCCTATCATCTCCTCGCCGCGCGAGGAGACGCGAGCGTGGACCAGATCCTCCGCGACTCCATCGTCATCATCGATCCGCTGGAGAACCCTGACGGCCGCGCGCGGTTCGTCTCGACGAACAGGCAGGGACGCGCGGCGTCGCCGGACCCCGAGCCGTTCTCGGCCGAGCACGACGAGCCGTGGCCGGGCGGGCGATCCAACCATTACCTGTTTGACATGAACCGCGACTGGTTCTCGCAGTCGCAGCGCGAGACGCAGGCGCGCACGCGAGTCTACCTGGAGTGGTACCCGCACGTGCTCGTGGATCTCCACGAGATGAGCGGCAACGCCACTTACTACTTCGCTCCGCCTGCCGTGCCGATCAACCCGTTCATCACGAAGGACCAGATGAAGTGGCTCGAGGCGTTCGGCCGCACGAACGCGGCGCGGTTCGACGAGCGCGGGTTCGCGTATTTCATCCGCGAAACGTACGACTCGTTTTACCCCGGGTATGGCGAGTCGTGGCCGATCTTCCAGGGCGCAATCGGGATGACGTACGAACAGGCATCGGCGCGCGGTCTGCTGTTCCGCCGCGAGGACGGCACGATCCTCACTTACCAGCAGGGGGTGGCCCATCACTTCACGTCGGCCATCCAGACCGCGGCGACCGCCGCGAAGAACCGCGAGCCGATCCTCCGCGACTTCGTCGAGTACCGGCGCAGCGCCGTGGCACAGGGAGAACAAGGGACCCGCGAGTACCTGCTCGTCGCAGGCTCCGATCCGTCGCGCACCCGGCGGCTCGCGTGGCTGCTTTCACAGCAGGGCATCGAGGTGCGCCGCGCGGAGGAGCCCGTGAGGCTCGCGGCGAGGACGCTGCCGGCGGGCACGTACCTGGTTTCGGCGGCCCAGCCTGCCGGGCGCCTGGTCCGCAATCTGCTGGAGCCGCACATCGCGCAGGATGAATCGTTCGTCAAGGAGCAGGATCGCCGCCGCCGCGAGCGGATCGGCGACCAGATCTACGACGTGACCGCGTGGAGCCTGCCGCTGGCCTTCGACGTGGAGTGCGTCACGTCCGACCGGCCGCTGGCGGTGAAGGCGGCACCGGTGATGTGGGATGCCGAGGCGGCCCCGCCGCTGCCTGCGGCGAAGGTCGCGTACCTGGTCCCGTGGGGCAGCGCCGCCGCGGCCGCCGTCGCCGAGCTGCTCCAGGCCGGTGTGCGGGTGGCGTTCGCCGACGCCCCGTTGGTGATGAACGGGCGGCGGTTTGGCGCGGGAACGGCGATCGTCAGGGTGGCGGCGAACGCGGGCGTCGAGGATCTGCGCGGCCGACTCGCGGCGGTCGGCGCGAGGCACAGCGGGCTCGAAATCGTGTCCACCGAGAGCGGTTGGGTGGAAGAGGGCATTTCGCTCGGCAGCAGCGATGTGGCCCACCTCGTGGCGCCGAAAGTGGCGATGGTGTGGGACGCGCCCACGGTGAGCCTCTCCGCCGGGTGGATGCGCTACGTCATCGAGCGGCGATTCGGGCAGCCGGTGACGGCGATCCGCGCGGGCACGCTTCCCAACGTCGACCTGCGGCGCTTTGACGTGCTCGCACTGCCCTCAGGCACGTACACGTTCAGCGATGACGTGGTGAGGCGGCTGAAAGAGTGGGTGCGGGTGGGCGGCACGCTCATCACGGTTGGCGAGGCGTCGCGCTGGGCGGCGCGCGAGAGGGTCGCGCTCCTCGAGACGCGCACGCTGCTTCGCGACGGCTCGCCGGAGGTCGATCCGGCCGACGACAAGAAGCCGGCGGCCAGGCCGGACGAAAAGGCGGACTACGAGAAATCCATTCAGCCGGAACGCGAGCGGCCGGACAACACGCCCGGCGCGATGGTGCGTGTGAGGCTGGACGGCGAGCACTGGTTGTCGGCGGGCTTCGATGAGGAGATCACGGCGCTCGTCGAGAGCAACCGCGTGTTCGCGCCGATCAGGCTGGACAAGGGGCGCAACGTCGGTGTGTACGCGAAGAAGGAGCGCCTGGTCGCCGGCGGGCTCGCGTGGGAGAGCGCGCAGGCGCTGCTCGCGGAGAAGGCGTTCCTCATTCACCAGCCGCTCGGGCGTGGACACGTGGTGGCGTTCGCGGAAGACCCGAACTACCGGGCGTTCACGGAGGCGAGCGAGCTGCTGTTCATGAATGCGATTCTGCTCGGGCCGGCGCATTGAGCGATTAAGGGGGACAGTCACACTTTCCGGAGCAGCGGCCCGGGAAAGTGTGACTGTCCCCCTTATTTCGCTGACGGCCCGCGCTGCTTCTGCAGGCGCGCTGAGACGCGCTCGGCCTCGCGCATCACGCGCAGGATGTTGAGCCCGATGATCTTCTTCACGTCCGCCTCGCTGTAGCCGCGCCGCAGCAGCTCCGCGGTGAGCGCCGGATACGTGGAGACGTCCTCGAGCCCCACCGGCGTCGACGTGATGCCGTCGAAATCGCTGCCGATCCCGATGTGATCGATGCCCGCCACCTTGCGGATGTGATCGATATGATCCGCCACCGCCGCCAGCGTCGCCTTCGGCTCCGGGTTCGCCTTGCGCCACTCGTCGAGCGCCGCCGCGACCGCCTGCTCGTCGCCCGCAAACTGCTTCCGGAGGCGATCGCGTTCCGCCGTGCCGCGCTTCATGTGCGCCGCCGCCTCGCTCGACGTGAAGCTCGGCACGAAGGTGACCATGATCACGCCGCCGTTTCTCGGCAGCATCCGAAGGATATGGTCCGGCACGTTCCGCTCCACGTCGCAGAGCGCGCGGGCGTTGGAGTGCGAGAAGATGACCGGCGCTTCGGCCACCCGCAGCGCATCCTCCATCGTGTCAGGCGAGGTGTGGCTCAGATCGACGAGCATGCCGAGCCAGTTCATCTCGCGCACCACTTCTTCCCCGAACGCCGTCAGGCCCTGCGCGGCGGGCTTGTCGGTCCCCGAGTCGGCCCACGGCGTGTTCAGACCGTGCGTGAGCGTCATGTACCGGGCGCCGAGGCGGTAGAACATGCGGAGGGCGGCGAGCGAGTTGTCGATCGAGTGCCCCCCCTCCATGCCGATGATCGAGGCAATCTTGCCCGCCTTGAAAATCCGGTCGACGTCGGCCGCGGTCAACGCCAGCTCGAACGTCTGGGGCCAGCGGCGCACCATGCGATGCACCACGTCGATCTGCTCCATCGTCGCCGTCACCGCCTTCTGTCCGGCGAAGTCGGATGGGGTGTAGACCGACCAGAACTGCGCTCCGACGCCGCCGGCGCGCAGCCGCGCGATGTCGGTCATCAGCACGGGCTGGGACGTGGAGATGTCGAGCTTGGCGAGGTCGCCACGTGCGCGTTGGCGTACTTCCCACGGGTAATCGTTATGCCCATCGACGAGCGGCGACTGCTTGTGGATCGCCAGGGCGCGCTGGAGGAAATCCTGGGCCTGCGGCGGCTGGGCCATGACCGTGGCCAGCACGCACGCAAAGCCCACCGCGAACAGGAAAAAGAACGGACGCATAGTGGGCCGATTCTATCAGCCCGAAAGCCGACTTGATTTGTCGGATATCCGGTTATAGACTCTAAATTGAGATTCATTCTCACTTTAAGGGACAGGACCTCAGGGACGGGGGACCGGCATGCTACAGGCGTTCGTCATCACGCTTCGAGAGGGGCTCGAGGCGTTTCTCATCGTAGCCATCAGTCTGGCGTACTTGCGAAAAACGGGGCGGCACGCGCTTCTGCCCGCCGTGCATTGGGGGATTGCCGCCGCCGTGGCGGCCAGCATCGGCCTCGGCGTGCTGCTCCAGCGCGCGCTGAACCAGGCGCTCTGGGAGGGGGTGCTGGCGCTCATCGCCGCGGTGCTGGTCGCCACCCTCATCGTGCACATGTGGCGCATCGGCCGGCGGATGAAGGCGCAAATCGAGGGACGGCTCGAGCAGTCCGCCCTCCGGGCCGGCCGGGCGGCGTTTTTCGGCGTGTTCACCTTCACCGTGCTGATGATCGCGCGCGAAGGGATGGAGACCGCGCTGCTCATGAACGCGCTCCTGTTCCAGGTGAAGTCGCCGGAGCTGATCGGCGGCGCCATCGGCGGCACCGCGCTCGCGGCGTTCGTCGCGTGGCTCTGGTCCCGCTACGGCCATCGCGTCAACCTGTCGCTCTTCTTCCAGGTGACGGCCGTCTTCCTCGCCGTGTTCGTCGTCCAGTTGCTGATTTACGGGTTTCACGAGCTGACCGAGGCGCACCTCTGGCCCGGAAGCGACTACTGGCACGCGCTCACCGAGCCGTACAGCTTCGATGGCGTGTACGGCCAGTACTTCTCGTACGCCCTGGTGCTGTTCCCGATGGCGTGGCTTGCCATTTCGGCGTTCGTCGGGCCGAAGCAGCGGCGGGCGCTTCCCACCGGCGCGTAGGACGCTCTGCTACCATCGGAGGGTCTTCTTCATGAGAGAGGCTCTCCGATGGCCGAGCGTCCGAGTATTTCCACCGAGCTGACCTGGCAGGACCATCTGTTCTTCTCGGGCCGCACCGGCGGCTTCGACTTCTGGCTCGATGGCGACACGCGCCGGGCGCCCTCGCCGATGCAGGCGCTCGCGGCCGGCCTGGCCGGCTGCATGGCCATCGATCTCGTCGACATGCTCACCAAGGGGCGCCACGACTTTCGCGGGCTGCGCGCGACGTTCACCGGCCTGCGCGCGCCGGAGCCGCCGAAGCGCTTCCAGGAAATCACGCTGCACTACGTCATCACGGGGAACGTTCCCTCGCACGCCGTCGAGCGCGCGATCGCGCTCTCGCGCGAGAAGTACTGCTCGGTGTGGCACTCGATGCGGGAGGATATCGAGCTGCGCGTGACGTACGAGGTGGGCACCTAACCACGTGCGACGTGCGACGTGCGACGTGCCACGTGCCCGCACGTCGCACCTGGCACGTCGCACGTCGCACGTGGCGTCACGTGGCGCGTGGCGTTATCGCTCCACCTGCCCCTTGAGCGCGCTCAGCTCCTTCATCACGTCGTCGAACCGCTGATACGCGTCACGCCCGACCTTCTGATCCGCCTGGCCGGCCATGCGCGCGATGTTGGACAGCTGGTCGATCAGCATTGGCTGCGGGTACGGCCCCGGAGCGCTCACCAGCCGGCCCCACGCGGCCTGGAGCGGGTGGTCGTACTTGATCGTTGCCGGCGTCTCGCCCGGCGCGGGCGCGGGCGCGGGCTTCACACCTGCACCCTGCATCGCCCGCTCGAGACGCCCCTGCAACGCGCGCGCGTCCGCGATCGCATCGCGGACCTTCAGGAGGAAATTCTGCTGCTCGACCAGATCCGCCTGCGTCACGCCGTCGGCGAGCACGCGCGGGTCGACCTTCACTTCGAACGTCTTGGTCAGCGTCGCGCCCGCGGCGGAAAGCCTGGCCGTGAAACGCCCCGGCGCGACGAGCGGGCCGGTGCCGTCCCACCGGTAGTCCCACCAGACGCGGTTGTGCCCCGGCTTGGCGGCGAGCACCGCGCGCACGCCGCCGCCGCGCCGGCCCGTCATCTCCTGGGCGCCACCCGCCGCCCCCTCGCCGGCGCGCGCGGAACGAATGGTCCGTACGACATTGCCGCCCGCGTCCACGATTTCAAGTGAGAGCGGCCCGCTGGCGCCCGCGGGCAGCACATAATCGATGGCTGCCGCGGGGGGTGGATAGTGCGGCTCGCCGGGTCCGCTGCCCCCCGCAACGTAGCGATAGCGGATCGCGTTCCGCGGCTGCACCAGAAGCGGCGCGTCGGCCGCCGCCACGCCCCCGCCGGATCCGCCGTTCGAAGCGGTCGGCGCAGACCCGGCGCGCGCGGCCGCGAGCTGTTGCAGCGGGCTGATGTCATCCATGATCCAGAACGACCGCCCCATGGTGGAAATGACGAGATCCTTCCGGTGCACGCGAATGTCGGTCACGGGAGTGGCCGGCAGGTTCTGCTGCAGCGTCTGCCAGTGCCGGCCGTTGTCGAACGACACGAACGCGCCGAACTCGGTACCGGCGTACAGCAGCCCCTCGCGGTCCGGATCTTCGCGCACCACGCGGGTGGGGAAATCGCCGGGAATGCCGTTGTTTCCGTCGGTGAGCTTCGTCCACGTGCGGCCGTAGTCGTTCGTCAGGTAGATGTACGGCTTCAAGTCGTGCTCGCGGAGGAACCGGTACACCGCGATGTACGCGGAGCCCTTGCGGTGCGGCGAGTCCTCGATGTTCTGCACGCGTCCTCCGGGCGGCAGGTCCTTCGGCGTGACGTTCGTCCACGTCCTGCCGCTGTCACGCGACACGTGCACGGGACCGTCGTTCGCGCCGGCCCACAGGACGCCCGGCTCGAGTCGCGCATCGGTGAACGCATAGATGCTGCTGTAGACCTCTTCGCCGGTGACGTCGCGCGTGATCGGGTTGCCCGGCACGATCTGCTTGTCCGGCTCGCGTGCCGTCAGATCGGGGCTGATCGTCTCCCACGTCACGCCCTCGTCTGCCGAGCGATGCACGACGTGCGACGCCTGGTACACCACCCTCGGGTCGTGCCGCGAGACCCAGACGACGGTCTGCCGCGGGAACCGGTACTTGATCTCATCGGGATCGTGGCCGTAGCGGTTCTGCGGGTACACCCAGTAGTGTGTTTCCTGCCCGGTCTCGACGTTGTACCGGCCGACTTCACCCTTGCAGGCGCCCCAGATCACCTTGCCGTCGGGGCGCGGCATGATCTGCCCGGTCTCGCAGCCCGACGCCTGGAACCAGGACATCGCCTGGTGATCGAACCGGCCAGAGATCTCGGGCACGCTCGACACGACGATCGTCGAGTTGTCCTGCTGCGGGGCGTACAACCGGTACGGATGCTGCTCGTCCACCGTCACCATGTACAGCTCCGCGGTGGGCTGGTTGAGAATGGTCGACCAGGTGCGGCCGCCGTCCAGGGTCACGTTGGCGCCGCCGTCGTTGCACTGCACGGCGACCCGGGGGTGGTCGGGGTTGAACCAGATGCCGTGGTTGTCGCCGTGCGGCACGCTCACCTGCGTGAACGTCTTCCCGCCGTCGGTGGATTTGTGCAGGCCCAGCTCGTTGACCCAGACCTCGTTTTCGTTGGTCGGGTGGACATCGACGTAGTGGAAATAGAACGGCCGCGCCCGCAGCCTCTGGCTGCTGTTCACCAGCCGCCAGCTCGCACCGGCATCGTCGGAGCGATAGAGCCCGCCTTCGGGACCCGGCGCTTCGACCATCGCGTACACGACCTTCGGGTTGCTGCGCGCGACGTCAATATCAATCTTGCCAATCAGCGTCTGCGGCAGCCCGCTCGTCAGGTGCGTCCAGGTTTCGCCGCCGTCGGTGGACTTGTAGATGCCCCCTTCGCTCGCGGGGCCGCCGCTGATGATGTCCCACCCTTTGCGGAACCCGCGGTACATCGCGGCGTAAATCTCGTCGGGGTTCGCGGGATTGATCGCCAGCGACCGGCCGCCCGTCTCGCCGTTGACGAACAGGACCTTCTTCCACGTGCGGCCGGCATCCGTCGTCTTGAAGATCCCGCGCTCGTCGTTCGGACCGAACGGAGAGCCGAGCGCCGCGAGCCAGACCACGTCCGGCTTGGCCGGGTGCACCTTGATGGCGCCGATCTGACCGGACTCTTTCAGGCCCATGAACTGCCACGTCTTTCCCGCATCGGCGGACTTGTAGACGCCGCGGCCGATGATGACGTTGCTGCGGATGGCCGCGCTGCCGGTGCCCACCCAGACCAGGTCGGGATTGGATTCAGAGACGTCAATGGAGCCGATGGACCCGGTGGCCATCTGGCCGTCGCCGACCGGCGACCACACGTTGCCGCAGCTTTCCGTCTTCCACACGCCGCCGCCGGTCGCGCCCATGTAGAACGTGCAGGGCTGCGATCGAACGCCGGCAATCGCCGTCACGCGCCCGCCGCGGTGGGGGCCCGGACTGCGCCAGCGAAGATCCTGGTACAGCGACGGATCGACGACGAGGTTGGCGTCTGGCAGGGTTCGAGCGCCGGCCGGCGCGGCCAGGACGGGAAGCACAATGAGAGCGGACTGCAGCGCGCGGGAACTCCAGGTGCTCATCAACCACCTCTCTGATGCGGGGGAGTATAGCGCCGAGCGGCGACCGGCGTGAGGCGTCGGGGTTCAGGGCGGCCGCCGGCGGGTGCAGGCCATGCGAGTCTTTCGCGGCAAGCGGCACATCAAAGCCACCGCGATTCTCGTGGCCCCCCTCCTCGCGCTGCTCGCGGCGAGAGCGCCAGACGACCTGCATGCCCGCGCGACCGCGGCGCTGTCGCAGATCGACGGCACGATCGAGCTGGCCGGCCTGCGCGAGCCGGTTGAGGTGATCCGCGACACGTGGGGCGTCCCGGATATCTGGGTTTGCCGGAGGCGCTTCGTGCGCGAAGGTGTCGCGGTCGATGGCCTTCGGCCCGAGCGGCTCGGAGAGGCGCCCTTCCGCGGCGCACCGCCACATGTCCCACGCTAGAAGCTGTGGCGCGAGCCTTCCAGGCTCGCGCGGCGGACCTGAAAGGTCCGCCCCACATTCCGTTGACTGCTCTCCACCTCAGCGTGCTCCTGCCATCGTCTCGGTCTTCTTCACGTCCGGCGCCGCGCCCAGGTCGTTGTAGTGCATCAGCGCGTTGAAGAGCATGTTGAACTCGCCCCAGTTCTGCCAGCGATAGACCGGGTAGGTCGCAAAGAGCAGCACGCGGCCCGACCCGACGGGCATATCGACGACCGCGGGGCGCATGCGAATCTCGTTCGGGCTTCGCATCAAGCCACTGAGCACGCCCGCCTCACCGCCGGTGAACCGCATCAGCGTTGCCCGGTCGCGCTCGCGCTCCGATACCTGGAGCAGCGGCCCATTCACGTACTTCACCGGGATCTTCGTCTTCGTGTACCCGTAGAAGATCGGGTGCGCCGGTTTGAGGATCTCCGCCTCGACGATCGGGCGCGGCGCGTAGAACTGGCCCGAGGTTCTCGACGCCTCTACATCGCGGACGACGCCGAAGTCCGGCGGGAAGTAGCTCGCGGCCCCGAGCGTGACGAGCAGGCCCCCTTCATCCAGGAACTTCTGGAATTCGAGCACCCCCTCGAGTCCCATGCCGCCGCGGACATCTTCGGACTCGCCGTACATGCCGAGGAACTTGAATCGGTCGGTCTTCGTGTACGCGAGCGGCTTGCCTCGCATGGGCACGTCGTACACAAGCGACTTCGCGCTGGAGCCCTGGCTCGGGATCACGATGACGTCATACGAGCCACGCAGTCCACCCTTCTTCACGCGTTCCTTGTAGATGAGGTCGTACGGCACTTCGAACCGGTCGAACCCGTGCCGCAGCCAGCCGGGATCCTGCGTGCTGCCCCACGTGCTGTACACGGCGATGCGCGGCATGTCCACGTCGTGCATCGGCACGTCGGGCGCGGCGCTTACCGCGGCGGCGACCAGCCCCAGGTCCTCGATCGTCTTCCGCGCGCCGTCCGCATTCGCGCCGGCGTCGATGACGAGCGACCCCGCGGGGAACTCCCGACCGCCCGCGGCGAAGGCCTTCTGGGCCGCCCGCACCTTGGCGTCCTTCAGCCGATAGCGCAGCGTGATCAGATTGTTGGAGCCGTTGTGTGCGACCGCGATGACCGGGCCGGCTCCCGCGATCGTGCCCGCCGGCGTGTACTCCCTGACCGGCTCGACTGCCGCGTCGAGCACCGCCTTGTCCGCGATCTCCTTCACGTCCACCTGCGCCATCAGCCCCATCGTCCAACCGCTGTCGTCGTAGGTCTGCAGCGCAGGATCGGGATAGTTCTGCTTCTCGAGCAGGATCTTCGCGAGCCGCCAGTACGGTTGCCCTCCCTTGACGATGAACGAGCCGGCGGGGAAGGTCCCGTCCTTGAGCGTCAACTCGGCGGTCGTGCGGCCGACTTCAATGCCCTGGAGCCGCAGGATGCCGGCCACGAACGCGACGCGGGTCTGGTCCGGTTGGCCGCCGGGAATCACGAACGCGTGCGGCGCGTCCTTCCTGCCCGCGTTCACCGAGTTCACGCCCTTCAAGTAGAAGTTCTCGAGGACGACGTGTGGAAAGGCGGACGCGAGCTGCAGGCCGCTCAGGACGCCGGTCTGCCCGTAGTTGATGTTGTTGCGCATCGACCACACGACTTCCCGGTACGGCGGCAGCGGCCGATACCACTCCCGGGTCACCTGCGATCCGCGTCCTCCCGCAGGTGCGCCGCCAGGCGTCTCGCGCACGAGCGTGCGCTTCATCGTCGTGGCGCCGCCGTTGCCGAACACCTCGTACATCCGCATCATCGCGTTGTGGTTGTACGACATCGATCCGAGATATCCGGGAGACCAGGCGTCCATGAAGCCGTGCGTCCACACGCCCGGCATCCCGTACTTCGTCATCTGCGCCATCTCGAAATTCGCAAACCACGGCATTTCGGCGAAGAGGATCGGATCGAGCCCCGGGTTCTGCGGCGCCTGGCCGCTGTAGGTGTAGAGGAACGGGATTGACTCGTGCAGCTCGTGGAGAATCGGCGCCTTCCACTGCATGTACCAGTCGAGCAGCGCGCGCATCGTGACCTGCGAGTAGTTGATGTCGCGGTTGTTGTCGTGCAGGACGTACTTGCCCCAGTACGGCGGGCCCGCCACGCGGTCGTTCTCGTCCTCGAGGTCGACGAGATGGCGGTAATACCAGTCCACGTACCGGTCGCGGCCGTCCGGATCGGCGACCGGCGTCAGCGTCACGATCACGTTGTTGCGGATCTGCCTGATGAGCGGCGATTCTTCCGCCGCGAGGCGGTACGCCAGCTCCATCAGCATTTCCGAATTCCCCGTCTCGCCGCTGTGCAGCCCGGCCATCAGGTGATACACGGGCTTCGCCTTCGCGACGATCTCCCGCGCCTGCGCGTCCGAAAGCGTGCGCGGGTCGGCAAGCTGGTTCAAGTACTGGCGATACTGCTCCAGCCCCTTGAGGTTCTCCTCGGACGACAGGTAGACGACGACGTAGTCACGTCCCTCGTCTGTCTTCCCGATCGACTGCACGCGGACGCGCGGCGACTTCGCCGCGAGCGCGCGGTAGTAGCCCACGATGTCCGCGTAGTAGGTGAGCTTCTTGGGCGCGCCGATGTAGTACCCGAGGACGTCCTTGGGGGTCGGCACCGTGGCCGACTTGGGCAGGTGATCGACCAGCGGGCTGATGAATTCAGGCTTCGTCGTCCATTCCTTGACGAGGCGCGCGAACTCCGCGTCCTGGGGCTGTGCGGGGTCGCGAGGCTGCAGCACGCTCTGCTGCGCGGCGATCCCGGAGCCCAAAACGGTCAAAAGGCCGACGACGAGCAGCAGCGTAAGAGAGCGCCGAACCATATATAACTCCTTGCAGGCGTGTGAAATGGCGTGACGGAACGGGCAGAACGGCCACGCGGTGGCCTTGAGTTTGCCGCGCTGTTAAGCCTATAAATGCCCCGTATGATTCACGTTGCCGCAATCCGCATGCAGCAGTTTGGCGTCGCATTCTATCAGGCTTCGCTGAGCGCCAATGACATAGACAAGCTCGTTCGCTTCGAGGTCCTGAGCTACGGCGAGAGTGCGCACCCGCCGGTGCGGGGCGGCAAGGCAGGGGGCCGGCAGAACCGCATCAACTGGGATCTGCTCGAACGGCGGATCGCCTCGAGCGAAAAGGCCTACCAGCGGCAGATCATCCGCCGCAAGATCGACGAGCTGGTGCAGTACTACGAGCAGTGCCGGCAGGCACGCGACCTCCCGTCGATACCCGGCGCGGTGATCATCTCGTCGGACGAAACGCTGAAGTTCGAGCCGTCGGAGGAAAACTCGTCGCTCGGCACGTTGAAGATCCCCGAGCGTGAAGGCGTGCTGCGCGCGATCGACGGCCAGCACCGGTTGCTCGCCCTGCACGCGGACCTCGAGAAGTTCGAGGGGGAGCAGTTCACGGTCCCGGCGATCATCTTCGACAAGCTCCCCGAAGATCACGTCGTCCAGATGTTCGTCACGATCAACGCGAAACACACGCGCTTGAACGCGTCGCACCTCGTGTCGCTCTCGGGGCGGCAGCTCTACCGGGATGACGCCCTCGCGACGGCGCACGATGTGGTGCGCGCGCTCAACGACCGCGAGGACTCGCCGCTCTATGACGAGATCAAGCTGCTGGGCGTGGGCACGGGGCGCGTGGCGCAGGCGCCCCTGGCGCAGGAGCTGAAGAAGCTGTTCGGCACCGACGCGTTCGGATCGGGCCGCAAGGGGGAAGAGTTCCAGGAGGACGCGAAGAAGTTCTTCGTGAACTACTTCAAGCAGATCGCGATGATCTTCAACGCGGCGTGGAACGGCCGGAAGTACTCGATCAAGAACGCGAGCGCGCTGCGCGCCTTTATCCGCGTCGCGCCGGACGTCGTCCGGCGGCTCGACCAGGAGCACGCGGACCGCTCGGACTTCCGTGCGATCGGCCGCGTCATCGCGCCCTGGGGCCGCCGTATCGGCGACCTCCGGTTCGAGACCGACGGCGCCTGGAAGCGCTCGGGGACGACGGTGGATTCGCTGGCGAAAGAACTGCGCCTGGCGCTGCAGTATCCGGAGGGGGCAACGGTCTAGGGTTCAGGGTTTAGGGCGAGGCCAAAAAAAAGTGGGGCATCGCTATTCACGATGCCCCAGCCCAGTTGGCGACCCGGCTCCCCAGCAACTCACGGCTCCCTGCCGTAATTTCAGGCCGCCTGCACCCCGACATAGCAGCGGCTATGCCACCGCGCAGAGAGCCGTATTCGCCCGTGTTTACAGGCGATTTCTCGCTCGTTTGCGGCCGGGCCGGGCCCGCACGATACGGTTGCGCCGACGGTTTTCGGGGGCGACTTACGGAAATGTGATCAGGGTCCAGGGGGCCCAGACCTCCTGCGGCATAATCCCCCGTCAACGGGAGGGTCCATGCGCCTCGTGCATCTTGCCGCAGCGTTCCTCGTCATCGCGCTCACATCCGACCTGGCGGGTCAGAGCAATCCCGCACGCACGCGGGAGCCCGACGGGCGCACCTTTTCCATGGCGCTGACCGGCGACTCGATCATCACGCGCCGGTTGGCGATTTATTCCGAGCCGGCCTTCCTGCAGCTGTTCGACATCATCCGGCGCGCCGACGTGGCGTTCACCAACCTGGAAATGCTCTTCCACGACTACGAGCCGTACCCGATGAACCAGAGCGGCGGCACCTACATGCGGGCCGACCCGGCGCTGGTGCGCGATCTCGTCTGGGCCGGCTTCGACATGGTTTCGCGCGCGAACAACCACACGGGGGACTACGGCGTGGAAGGCATGCGCCTGACCACGCGTCACGTGGCGGACGCCGGCCTCGTGCAGGCCGGTGTCGGCGAGAGCCTCGAACAGGCGCGCGAGGCGAAGTTCCTCGAGACGCCGAACGGCCGCGTGGCCCTGGTGTCGGTCGCCTCGACCTTCCCCGATCACTCCCGCGCGAGTTCTTCGCGCGGCGACATGCCCGCACGCCCCGGCCTCAACCCGCTTCGCTTCACGACGACCTACGTGCTTCCCTCCGATCGCCTGGAGGCGCTGCGCGAGACGGCGAAGCGGTTGCGGTTCAGCGTGACTCCGGCGGGTGAGCCGTTCGGCCTGCTCGGGGCGCGCTTCGTGCGCGGCGATGCGCCCGCGGTTCTCACGGCGCCGGACGAAGAAGACGTGAAGGCGATCGCCGCCGTCGTCCACAACGCGAGCCGTCTCGCCGACTACACGATCGTGACGATCCATGCGCACGAGCGCGGCGAGACGAACTTCGTGCCGGCCGATTTCCTGCCGGCCTTTGCCCGCGCGATGATTGACGCCGGGGCGACGGTGTTTGTCGGCCACGGCCCGCACGTGCTGCGTGGCATCGAGATGTACAAAGGGCGCCCGGTGTTCTACAGCCTGGGCGACTTCATCTTCCAGAACGAGACGCTGCTGCGGTTGCCTGCGGAGAACTACGACACGTACAAGCTTGGCGCCGAGGCGCACGTCGCCGACTTCAACGACGCCCGCTACGATTTCGACAAACGCGGCTTTCCCGCGCAGCGGGAGATCTGGGAAGCGGTCGTCGCGGCGCCGCGGTGGCGTGACGGCACGCTCGAGGAGCTGACCCTCCATCCGATCAGCCTCGGGTTCGGCAAGCCTCCCGCCGAACGCGGCCGGCCGCAGCTTGCGCAGGGCGATGTCGCGCGGAAGATCATCGACGACGTGGCGCGGTTCTCGAAGCCGTTCGGCACCACTGTCGTGTTCGACAACGGTGTCGGCCGCGTCCGGCTGCCGGCGGCCTCGTCCAGCCGGTAACCAAGTGAGGGTCTCATCATGATTGCGCGCGTGCAGGTTCGCAGGGCGGCGCTCGCCGTCGGGCTCTTCGCCCTCGCCGGACGCACCATCAGCGCAGACTCCCAGGCCTCGCTCGCCGGCGTGCCGCAGATGATCGAGGCGGCGCGCAGGCAGGCCGGGGCACCGGGCATGTCTGTCGCCGTCGTCGTGGGAGACAGGCTGGCGTGGGAAGGGGCCTCGGGCCTCGCCGATGTCGAGCACCAGGTGTCCGCGCGCGGCGACACGGTATACCGCATCGCGTCAATCTCGAAGCCGGTCGCCGCGACGGCGATCATGCAGCTCGTGGAGCGCGGTCGCGTGTCGATCGACGATCCGGTCCGGAAGTACCTGCCGTCGTTCCCGGACAAGGGCGGTCTGGCGCTGACGGTGCGGCACCTGCTGACCCACACCTCGGGCATCCGCCATTACAAGCCGGGCGAGATGGCCAACATGACGCGGTACGACACGGTCGCGGCCGCAGCGCGGATCTTCGAGGACGACCCGCTGCTCTTTACGCCCGGCACGAAGTACTTCTATTCCACGTACGCGTACAACCTGCTCGCGGGAATCGTGGAGCGGGCCTCAGGCCTCAGCTACGAGGCCTACCTTCGCGAGCACATTTGGGGGCCGGCCGGCATGAGGTCGACGCGGCTGGAGCGCGCCGAGGAGATCGTGCCGCACCGATCGCGCCAGTACGTGAAGGCCGGCGGCGACGTGCGAAACGCGCCGTACGCGGACCTGAGCGTGAAATGGGCGGGCGGCGGCGTGATCTCCACCGCCGGCGACCTGGCGCGCTTTCACATCGCGCTCGACGAGGGGCGGTTGCTGAAGGCCGAGACGCTCCGCCAGATGTACACGCCGGCGCTGCTTGCCGACGGATCCAGAACGACCTACGGACTCGGCTGGACGATCACGACCGACGAGAAGGGGCGCACCTGGATCGCGCACAGCGGCGGCGCGACCGGCGGCACGACGTATCTGCTGCGCAACCCGGACGCCAAAGTGGCGGTCGTCGTGCTCTGCAACGTCGAGAGCGCGGGCAGACTCCGCGAGCTGGCGATGAGCATTGCGGAGCTGGCGCTCGCGATGAAGAAACCAACGGACTAGTTTCACCTGAGAGCGCGCAGAACGCGCAGATCTCCCCACTACGACGAGCGTTTCGCCGAAGGCCCCCGTAACACGCGCCCCGGATGCGCCCCTGTCATCTTGCCGTCGCGGTAGACGATCTCGCCGTTGACGACGACGAGCGCGAACCCTTCCGCGTACTGATGCGGTTGCTCGAACGTGGCGGCGTCGCGCACCCGCGCGGCGTCGAAGACGGCGATATCTGCCTTGAGCCCCGGCCGCAGCACGCCGCGGTCGGTGAGCCCCAGGCGCTGGGCCGGGAACGAACTCATCTTCCGCACCGCCTCCTCGACGGTCAGCAGCTTCCGCTCCCGCACGTAGCGCCCCAGCACGCGAGCGAACGTGCCGTAGCTCCGCGGATGCGGCGCCGCCTTCCCGAAGATCGGAATCTCGCCGTCCGAGGCGACCATCGTCGCCGGATGCTTCAGGATGCGTTCGAGATCCTCTTCCGACATCGCGTGGAAGACGGCCTGCGCGCTCCCTTTCTCGACGAGCGTCAGCAGCGTTTCGGCGGCATTTTCGATCGTCACCTCCAGGCCGCGCGCCCGCGCGATGTCGGCCAGGCTCTTCCCCGCCAGCGAGGGGTCCCACGCGCACGCAGCAATCACGACGTTCTTCGGATCGCCGCCACCGCGGTCGTACGTGATGTTTTCGACGACGGCGGCGCGGATCTTCGCCCGGGTGGCGGGATCGGCAAGGCGCTTGACGGTGGCAGGCTGGCCGCCGTCCAGCGACCACGCAGGCAGCAGGATCGTCAGGCCGCTGCTGGAGGCAGTGTAGGGATACTGGTCGATCGTCGCGTCCACGCCGCGTGCGCGGGCGGCGTCTACCAGCGCCAGCGTGGTCTTGCTCTGGCCCCAGTTCTTCGTCCCGACGATCTTGTGGTGGGTGATCTGTGCCGGCATGCGCCCCTGCTCGCCGACATCGATCGTGTCGCGCACGCTGTCGGCGACACGCGTCGCCTCATCGCGCATGTGGGAGATATACACGCCTCCCATCGCGCCCGCGATCTTTCCGAGCTCGACCACCTCCGCGTGCGGCGTGAAGTTGCCCGGCACGTAGATGAGGCCGGAACTGAGGCCGAGGGCGCCGTCCTCCATGCCCTGGCGGACGAGCGCTTTCATCTTTTCGAGCTCGTCAGGCGTCGCTGTTCGATCCGCTTCGCCGATCACGGTCTGGCGCACCGAGCCCTGCCCGATGAAGCTGCCGAGGTTGACCGCCGGCCGCGCCGCGGCCACCCGATCGAGGAACGGCTTCAACGGCACGGGAGAACCTCCGTCCGGTCCCTCGATCACCGTCGTGACTCCCTGGCGGACGTAATTGTCCGCGGTGGGCACGTCGAGAATGCCGCGTCGCGCGTGCGTGTGGATGTCGATGAAGCCGGGGGCCACGACGAGGCCCGCGACGTCAATGATCTGCGCTCCACCAGCGTCGATCCGGGGCGCGATCGCGGCGACCGTGTCGCCCGCGATCGCCACGTCGGCGCGATACGCCGGGTTGCCGCTGCCGTCAGCGATCCATCCGCCGCGCAGCACGATGTTGTACGCGGGCGCCGCCTCCGTCCTGCGCTTCGCATCGACAATGAGTTGCACGAGCCGGCCGAACTGCTCGCCGCTGACGCTGTTCCCGCGGAGGTCCGTGTTGACGCGGTGCACGATGACGAGGTCATAGGCCGGGATCACCAGGATGTAGTGCCCTCCCGCGCCCCGCGCCGAGTAGCTGCCGTCCGGCAGCGCCGCGCCGGGCAGGTGCTTCCCGCGCGCCGCGATCCACCAGAGATACCCGTATCCGCCCGACTCGCCGGATTCCGAGTACGCCTTGACGCTGTCGGCCACCCACTGTTTTGGCACGACCTGCCTGTCGCGCCACGTTCCGTTCCTGAGGAAAAGAAGCCCGAAGCGGGCCATGTCCCGTGCCGTCATCCGGAACGGGTACGCCGGCCAGACCGAATCCGCGCCAGTCACGTACGCGGTGTCCTCGAGCCGGAAATCCTGCATGCCGATCGGATCCGCGATGCTCGCCTTGAATTCGTGAAACAGGTTCGCCTTCGTCGATCGCTCGAAGAGCGTCCCGAGGACGTTGAAGTCCCAGTTGTTGTAGTACCAGAACGTCCCGGGCGCGTGGCTGCCGCGCGCCGGGCGCGCCGCCTTCATCCCGGGCGTCTCGTAGAGCGCCGGATGGTACACGCCGGATCGCGCCTTCAGCAGGTCGTGCACCGTGGCCTGCTTCTCCACGTCGGTCAGCGACGGCGCGTTGTCGTCGATGCCAAGCTGGCCCATCGTCTTTGTCAGGTCGATGCAGCCGTCCGCGACGTGGATGCCGTACATCGCGCTCAGGAAGCTCTTGCGGATCGAGTGAACGTTGTAGCGCGTCGCCGTCTCTCCCCACTCGTCGACGATGCGGCCGCCCTCAACGACCATCACGGCAGCGGTCGGGATCGTGGCGGCGTAGTCGCGCGCCGCCTTCAGCTTCTCGGGCGACCACCCTTGCTTCGGCAGGTCCGCGACGCGCTCCCACTGGGCGTTCGGGTAGACCGGCTGCGCGGCGGCGGGCGCCGCCACGCATGTCAGGGCGATCGCGAAGGCCGCCGCGGCTGGCTTCACTCGGCAGAGATGCATGAATGCTCCTCTCTCGTGCGTGGACGCGATATTATGCCGCGTCCCCGGAGGTCGAGATGGAAATTGATCGTCGTGGTTTTCTTTACGCCGGCTCCGCCGCGCTCGTCGGGCTGACCGCGAACCGCGTCTCGGGCGGCCAGGACGCGGCGGCAGTGTTCGACCGGAGCATCGTGTTCGACGCGCTTTCGGCAGACGGGGAGTGGAACGACGCCGTCTGGGGGGCCTTCCGGCGCTCCGGAGTGTCGGCCATCCAGACCAGTCTCGACAATCGCAGTCTCGCGTCGGCGCTGCGCGACCTCGCGGGCTGGCAGGCGCAGTTCGATCGCTTTCCCGATCGCCTGGTGAAGGTCGTCGACGGGGGCGAGTTCGCCGGCGCAAAGCGCGCGGGGCGCATCGCGGTGGTCCTCGGCTTCCAGAACGCGACGATGCTCGACGGCGACTTGAGGAACCTGGACACGCTGTACAGCCTCGGGACGCGTTGCATCCAGCTGACTTACAACTCGCGCAACCTGCTCGGCGACGGGTGCACGGAACGGACGAACGCCGGGCTCTCGGACTTCGGCGTCGCCGTCGTCGATCGCATGAATGCCCTGGGCATCGTGGTGGATCTGTCGCATTGCGGCGAGCAGACCTCGCGCGACGGCATCGCGGTCAGCCGCAGGCCGCCGGCATTCACGCACACCATGTGCAAGGCGGTGTACGAGCACGTGCGCGCCAAGCCCGACGACCTGCTGCGCGCGCTCGCCGACAAGGGGGGCGTCGTCGGCATCGCCACGCTGGGGTATTTCATCGGCCCCACGGCTGAAACGACCTTCGAGGACTATCTCCGTCACGTGGACCACGCCGTCAAGGTGGCCGGCGTGGACCACGTCGGGCTCGCGTCGGACTACTCGATCCGCGGCATCGAGGCGACGGCGACCCGGGAGACGTGGTACGAACCGCGCCTGAAGATGTTCAAGCCGGTGTACCGCGTCCGCTGGCCGCCGTGGATCAAGGAGCTGGATCCGCCGGAGCGCTTCCGAAACATCGCCAACGGCCTGGCGCGGCGCGGCTACACGTCGGATCAGATCGAGAAGATCCTCGGCGGCAACTGGGTGCGGTACTTCGGCGAGGTCCTCAAGGCGTCTTGACCCGATGAACGGAGGGAATGTGCAGAACCACGGGCGTCCACGCATGATTGCCGCGATCGTTTCGCTTGGCGCGGTGACGCTGTTCCTTGGCGCGAGTTCCGCCGGCGCGCCGGAGGGTCAGGCGCTCGCCGCGCCTCGAGACCGCACAGTGATCCGTCCCGCGCGATTTCCGGCGACCGGGTTGCCTTACAGTCCGGGGATCCTGGCCGGCGACACGCTCTATCTGTCGGGGCAACTCGGGCGCGATCCCGACACCGCGAAGCTCGTTCCGGGCGGGATCGAAGCGGAGACCCGGCAGGCGTTGAAGAACCTCGGCGAGGTGCTGAGGACGGCGGGGATGGACTACAGCAACGTCGTCTCGGTGACCGCGTTCATCGCCGATTTCGCCGACTTCCCGAAGTTCAATGCCGTGTACTCGGAAGTGTTTCGGGTCGATCCGCCCGCACGCGCGACGGTGCAGGTCGCCGGCCTGAATCTCGGCGCCCGCGTCGAGATCCAGATGATTGCCGCGCGCTAGCGACATGCGCTGGCGGAGCCGCGAGAAGGAGCTGGCGTGGCTGCTCGCCGCCGCGCTGGCGGTGAAGGCTGTCGTGCTGGTCCAGCTCGGCGGTCACCCGCTGCTCCAGCCGCAGGGCGATCTGGACACCGCGCGATACGTGCAGCTCGCGCGGCAGATCGCCGCGGGCGGACCGCTCGCGATCCACGAGCCCTTCTTTCTCTCGCCGCTCTACGTGTACTTCCTGGCGGCGGTGTTCAGCGTTCACGACTCGCTGGCCGCCGCGAGGATCGTGCAGATCGTGCTGGGCACGGCGGCGGTGGGGTTCGTGTACCTGCTCGCGCGCCAGTGGTTCGGCGTGCGCGTGGCGCGGCTCGCGGCAGGCCTGGCGCTGCTGACGGGCTTTCTGACGTTCAGCGAAATTCTCATTCTCCAGTCCGCGCTCGATCCGTTCCTGGTCGCGAGCGCCCTGTATGCCGTCTCGCGCACGCAGGCGACGGGCGGGCGCACGGCGCTCGTGGCGGCCGGCGTGGCGCTTGGGCTCTTCGGGCTGAACCGGCCGAACGGCCTCGCGTATGGGATTGCCGCTCCCGTTCTCATCGCCCTGGCGTCGCGCCGGCAGCGGGTCGGCCGCGCGGCGCTCGTCCTGGCGTCCCTGCTCGCCGTTGTCGGAGCCAACGCGCTGCGCAACTACCTGGCATCCGGTGACGCGATTCTCATCTCGTCACATGGCGGTCTCAACTTCTACATCGGGAACAACGCCGACGCGACCGGCATCTACCACCGCGTACCGGGTGTGTCGGCATCGATGGCAGGGCAGGTGCGCGACGCCACCCGGGTGGCGGAAGCGGCGCAGGGGCGGTCCCTTGCCCCGGCGGAGGTCTCGAGCTACTTCTACACGCGCGCCTGGCAATGGATTGCGTCCGAGCCCATTCCGGCTCTCACGCTGTTCGCACGCAAAGCCCTGCTGCTTGTCAACCGCATCGACGTTCCACTGAACTACAGCTACGCGTTCTACCGCCGCGACGAGCCCACGCTGCTGCGGGTGCTGGTGGCCGGGCCGATCGTTCTCCTGCCGTTCGGGATGGTTGGCCTGTTCCTGGGCGCCAGGGGTGCCGGGCTCCCGTACTGGACATGGGCGTCCTTCGTTCCGATCTACGGCGCCTCGGTCGCCGTCTTCTTCGTCGCCGATCGATACCGGCTTCCGCTGTTCATCCCCCTTGCGGTGCTCGCGGCCCACGCGTTGGCGTGGCTGTGTGACGCGGTGACGCGGCGGCAGTACCGCGCGTTGGTGCTGCCGCTGGCGGGGCTCGCGCTGGCCGCCACCGTTTCCGCCCGGGATCTCGGCCTGGACGACGGGCGCGGGGGCGAGCGGTCGAGAAAAGCGGTCTGGCTGATCGAACAGGGTAGGTACGACGAGGCGCGGCGGTACGCCGCCGCGGCTGCCGAAGGGCTGGCGTACCCCGGCGTGTTTCACTTTCAAGTCGGCGAGGCGCTGACGGCGGCGGGACGATACGGCGACGCGATGGCGGAGCTGCGCGCGGCGCTCGCGATCGATCGCGGCGAGCCGGCGATTCGCCTCGCGCTGGGGCAGGCACTGCTGCTGGCCGGGCGATCCGAGGAGGCGGTCGGCCATCTGAAAGCGGCGGCCGACGCCGCGTTCAGGCCCGAGGTGTCGGGGCCGTGGCTGGTGCGTGCTCTGGCGGCGGCGGGAGAGCGCGCCGAGGCTGTCCTGGCGCTCGCGAGCCTGTCAGACGCGGTGGTGGACGCGGCGAGCGCCGCAACGGCGCTGGAGATCGGATCGCTCGGACTGGAGCTGCAGGCGCCAGTCCCCTCGGAGAGATGGCTGAGAAGCGCAGTCGCGCGTCACCCGGGTTCCGCCGAGGCCCATGAGAAGCTGGCCGTCGCGCTCGTACTCCAGCGGCGTCCCCACGAAGCGCTCGCGTCCATCGAGCGCGCGTGCCGGCTCGCGCCGGCCAGCGCGAGCGCGAGGCTGAATCTTGCCGTGGTCTACGCGCAGCTCGGGCGCGTCCGCGAGGCGCGGGCCGCCGCGCGCGAGGCCATGCGCCTCGATCCATCAGAGCCGCGCGCGGCAGCGCTGCTCCGGGCGCTGCCGCGCGACTCGCGCTGAGGTTCTCCACGGTTGGATCTTCAGTGAGCGCCGTCGGTGATCTTCAACTCCGGTCTGTCGCTTTCCGGCGCCTGCTCCCACGTATACGACCGCCCGCGGGCGTGCTTCTCAAACCAGTCGAGTTCCACGTTCATCTTGAACAATTCGTGACGCAACTCCTGCCAGCCGTGCGGCTCGCGCGGCGCCACCCACAGCTTCGTCGGGACCCCGTTGGACTTGAGCGCGCGGTGCATCTCCACCGACTGCGGCATCGGCACGCGGACGTCCCGCTCGCCGACGAGGAAGATCGTCGGCGTCTTCACGTTCGCCGCATACTTGAGCGGCGAGTGCTCCCAGTACACGTCGATCGGCGCGTTCGCCTGCCAGGGGGTGCCGCCGAACCACGGCGTGCGATACGTGCGGACATCGCTCTGCCCGTACATCGACACCCAGTTGGACGCGCCGGCGCCGGACGAGGCCGCCTTGAACCGATCGGTGAAGGTGATGACCTTGTTCGTCATGTGCCCGCCGCCGCTCCATCCCATCTTGACGAGCCGATCGGGATCCGCGATCCCGATCTTCACGAGATGGTCGACGCCCGCGATCACGTCCAGGTGCGAGTTCTTGAAGTAGCTGCCCACCATGTCGCGCAGGAACGCGTCGCCGTAGCCGGTGCTGCCGCGATAATTCGGCTGGAGCACGGCGTAGCCCATCGCGGCCAGCACCTGCACGTAGTCGCTCCAGCCGCCGAAGCCGTACTTGTCGGACGCCTGCGGCCCGCCGTGGGTCTGCACGACCAGCGGGTAGCGTTCTCCCTGGCGGTAATCGAGGGGATAGAAGAGAAGACCCTCGACCCTCACGCCATCGGCCCCTTTCCACTCGACGCGCTCCTGGCGCGGCAGTTGGAACTCGCGCGCAAGGTGTTCGAACACGCGGGTCACTCGCGCGGGTGACGCGCCGCCCGCGCCCGGCAACGTCCATAAATCGCCCGGATTGTCGGGCTGGTCGAGGGCGAGGAGGTGGCGGTCCGCGGAGGGCTCGTACGCCCACCCGTTGAAGGAATGCTGGCCGCGCGTCAGCGCCTCTGCCTTGCCGCCGCTCGCGGGCAGGCGGAACAGCTGGTCCTCGACGCCGGTGTTCGCGGTGAAGTAGATCGACTTCCCGTCGGCGGACCACGCCGCGCGTTCCACCTCATAGGGCAGCGTGGCGGTGAGCACGCGGACCGTCCCGCCGGAGGCCGGAACGACGAAGACTTTCCGGTTGTGGTACGTCTCGAAGCGCTCGTTGGCCTGCGCGAGGAACAACACCTGCGTGCCGTCCGGCGAGAGCAGCGCGTTCGCTTCGGGCACGGAGTTGGCGGTCAGTTGCGTCGCGTTCTCGCCCGACGCGTCCATGACCCACACTTCGGCCTGGTCGCTCTCGCCGAAGAGCGGAGTGGGCCCGCGGCGGAACGCGATCCTCTTACCGTCGCGTGAGAGGGCGAACTCCAGGATCGAGGAATCGCCGCTCGTCACGCGCTCCGCGCGGCCGGTATCGACCTGGACCTTCCAGAGATGCCGCTGCTTGAAATTCTCGTCAAACGCGTAGACGTCGTCTCTTGCGGCCTGGCGCTTCTTTTCAGCGTCGCTCCTTGGATCTTCGGCGACGAAGTAAATGGTTCGCCCGTCGGGAGCCCACTCGAGATCGCTGATCGACGCGGCATGCGTGGTCAGCGCCCGCGCCTCTCCTCCCTCGTTCCGCAGGAGATAAATCTGCGTCTTGAGGTCGTCTTCCTTCTCGTCCGGCCGCGCCGCCCGCCTGGCCAGGAACGCCAGTGTCTGCCCGTCAGGAGACCAGCGCGGCAGCCGCTCGCCGTCCTTGCCGTTGGTCATCTGCACGGTGCCGGTGCCGTCGGCCGAGGCGCGCCAGATGTGGCTGATGCGACGGTTGGCTTTCCAATCGGCCTCGGCCAGCACGTACGCAACCGAACGGCCGTCGGGTGAAAGCTGCGGATCCGAAAGCTGCGGCACGTTCAGCAGATCGATCAGTGTCATCGCGCGCGGCGATTGCGCAGCGACGGATCTCGCGGCAGACGCCGACAGGAACACGCACGCGAACGCGCACATCAGGCGCGCCAGGCGGGAAACGACAGGACGTTGCATCATTGAGACTCTCCCCCGGTGAGTTGTCGAATGTCTATTTACACCAGAGACACCCTGGTGTAAAACGACACAAATAAATACATCGTCCGCCGACGGATGCCGGCGCGTGCACTTTTACGGAGGCGGACGAATGCAGCGTAGGTCTCTCGTTTTCGCAGGCGCAATCCTCCTGATTGCGCTTTCCGGGGGGGCAGCTTCCGCCCAGACGGGCGGCAGTCTGAGCGGGTACGTCAAGGACGAGCAGGGAGCGGTCCTGCCGGGGGTGACGGTCACCGCTCGCAGTCCGGTGCTGATCAGGCCGTCGAGCGTCGTGACCGACGCGACGGGGTTTTACCGTGTCGTCAACCTGCCACCCGGTGAGTACGAGCTCACCGCGGAACTGACGGGTTTTTCAACAGTCAAGCGCGAGGACATCCTCCTGCGCGCCAACGCCAACTTCGCCGTCGATCTGACGATGAAGGTCGGCGCGCTCCAGGAGACGATCACGGTCGCCGGCGAGTCGCCCATGCTCGAGGTTTCGCGCCCGAGCAACGTGCTCAATGTCGACGGCGACTTCCAGAAGCAGATGCCGATCGCCGCGCGGCGCAACTGGTCGGACTTCCTGGAAATGACACCCGGCGTCCACTCCCGCCCGTTCGACGATGGGAGCGGCCGCATGGTGTATTTCGGCCACTCGACCGAGCACTTCGCCCACGTCGTGCAGCTCGAGGGGATGCAGGCGGGCAACTACAACGACTTCCAGCTCACCTACGTGCAGATGGGCAGCGACATGATCCAGGACACGCAGGTGAAGACCGGCGGCGTGGACGCCTCCACGCCCATGGGCACCGGCCTGGCGATCAATGTCATCACCAAGAGCGGCGGGAACTCGTTCCGGGGCTCGGCTGGAATTGCTCTCCAGCCGCTCAAGTGGAACGGCGACAACACGGGAGCCACGACCCGCTTTGACCTCCCGGCTGAGATCGTGGCGGCACGTGCGGGGGCCGGCCTGGGCAGCGCGACGTTCGTCGAGTCCAAGGGGGGCACACCCGCGCAGAACGGGCTGACGCAGATCGAAGGCTCCCTGGGCGGCCCGCTCAAGAAGGACCTGGTGTGGTTCTTCGGCTCGATGCGGTACTCGGATGTCGAGGTGCCGATCCCGCGAACGCAACCGGTCGTCGACGCCATCAAGGCGTTCAAGCCGGACGCGGAGTTGTTCACCAACCTGATCGAGGGATATCAGCCCTACGTGAAGGTGACCGCCAAACCTGGCGTGGCGCACGAGCTGGCCGTCGTGTACCAGAGAGACCTGACCAACGGGGAGAACAACTGGGAGTACTACTCCGATCCGGTCGGTGTCTACTCGAACGGCGGCAATCTGTACACGGTCAAGCTCAACTCGGTGTGGGGCGGCAACGTCACGACGACGTTTCTCGCAGGCTACAACGACAAGGGCAGCAACACGGAATCCACGTACGACTGGTCCCGGTTCCAGGGCACCGGCCCCCAGATCGAGGTCTATGCCGGCACTAGCATCAGCTCAGGTTTTCGAGTCGGCAACAACCGAGTGGTGCTGGGCGGGAACCGGAACAATGAATTCGTGGGGCCCGCTTCGCTGATTACACTGCGCGGCGATCTGACGTACTTCAAGCAGGGCTGGGGCGGCTCGCACGAGTTGCAGACCGGCTTCTTCATCGAGCCCCGCAACGTCTACGACGTGACCGATAAGTATGTGAACGACGGGTTCTACCTCGAGCGGCGCACCTGGAAGGACCGGAACAACCCGTCGGCGGGCACTGTTCCATTCCAGCGCTGGTACGTGGAGCCCACGACGCTGCAGACCCGCGCAGCGCGCGATTCCGATTATGCGTTCTACGTGCAGGACAACTGGAAGCCGTCGCCCCGCCTGACCGCCAACATCGGGATCCGCGCCGACTGGGTGAAGCGCGTCGACGAAGTCTTCAACGTGACGCGCCAGAACTCGTGGACCATCCAGCCGCGCACGGGCTTCTCGTACATGCTGACGAGCGACGCGAAGAACATCCTGCGCGGCAGCTACGTGCGCGTGGGCGAGCAGGTGATGGGGCGCGACGCGATCACTTCCGGCGGCACGGAAAGCAAGCTCACCACTCGGACCGAGTACGACAACGACCTCGATGGTATCTGGGGTGAGCCCGGGGAGATCGAGCTCTCTCCGGCTGTCGCGGCGTCGTTGGCTGCCTACGAGATCGATCCGGATGCGCACCAGCCGTACCTTGACGAGCTGATTATCGGGTTCCGCCGGCAGTTCCCGCTGCAGACGTCGGTGGACATCGCCTGGATCAAGCGCAGCTACAAGCACATGTGGGCGCAGGTCGAGGTCAACGGGTTCTGGCCCGACGCGCCGTTCAAACCCTTTGGCGGGTTCGGCCGGATCGACCCGAACCGGGGAGAACTGCTGCAGCAGACCAACAACACCTGGAGCACCCTCGAGTACCAGGCCATGGAAATCACCGTGGCCAAGAACCTGTCGCACAATTTCCAGGTGATGGCTGGCTTCAACCGGCAGTGGCACCACATGGACGGCACGTGGAACCCGACCGACCGGGCCGGCTACATCCAGCCGGATCACTTCGCGAACGACGCGAACCTCTACATGCCGCGCGGCAACAACGACCGCAACAGCCTGCCGGACAGCGGCAACGCCCTGAGCTACGGGCCGACGTGGATGAAGTACCGCGGCAACTTCGCGGCCACCTGGATGGCGCCGCTCGGTCTGAGCGTGGCGGGCAGCTACACGCTCCAGGCGGGGCCGTGGTCCGGTTCACCGCTGTATCGTCTGGCCGCGAACGATCCGCAGATCGCGCAGTTCGGCCCCGCGAGCTTCCGGCTGCCAAACGGGTCGACCCAGTCCAACCCGCTGGCAACCCGGAACCGCTACATCTACGGCAACAGGGGCGAGGGTCAGATCCAGGCGCCGGCGATCCACACCGTCGGCCTGAAGATCGGCAAGCGCGTCAAGCTGGGAGGATCGCGCGAGGTGGAGGTGGCTGGCAACATCTTCAACCTGCTGAATGGCGGCGACTTCACGCAGTTCAGCTACAACAGCGCGTACCAGACCTGGAGCTCGCTGTTCCTGGAGATGCGCAATCGCCAGCAGGCGCGGGCGTTCCAGTTGACCGTCGTGGGCAGGTTCTGAAGAAAAGGGGGACTGTCCCCCTTTTCGCATCCACCGTTTCCGGTAGAATTCGCGGCGATGACGCTCCTCTCAGGTGCCATCGCCGCGATTGTTGTTTCGGCGAGCGCCGTTCCCGCGGGCGAGCCCCTCCGCCAACAGGTTTCCACGTACGTCACCGCCCACCAGCGCGAGATCGTGCGCGAGCTGGTCGAATTGCTCTCGATTCCGAACGTCGCCCCGGACGCGGCGAACATCCGCCGCAACGCCGAGCACCTGCGGGCGATGTTCGCGAAGCGTGGTTTCACTGCCGGGCTGCTCGAAACCTCCGGCAACCCGCTCGTGCACGCGGAGCTGCGCGTGCCCGGAGCGACACGCACCCTGCTCCTGTACAGCCACTACGACGGCCAGCCGGTGAATCCAGCGGCGTGGAAGCAGAAGGATCCATGGACGCCCGTTCTGCGCCGCGGCCGCCTGCAGGACGGGGCGGGCGACGTCGCGTGGCCGGACGTCACGGCGTTCGAGCCCGACTGGCGCGTGTACGCGCGGTCGGCCTCCGACGACAAGTCGCCGATCGTGATGATTCTCACGGCAATCGACGCGCTGAAGGCGAACGGCCTGCAGCCCACCTCCAACATCCGCGTGATTCTCGACGGCGAGGAGGAGGCCGGCTCTCCCAGCCTCGTTCCCGCCATCACGCAGTACCGCGACAAGCTCGCCGCCGACCTGATGCTGATCTTCGACGGGCCGATCCACACCAGCGGACGGCCTACGATCGCCTTCGGCGCGCGCGGAATTCTCACCGGGACCCTCACCATCTACGGCCCGAGATCCGGCGTCCACAGCGGCAACTACGGCAACTGGATCCCCAATCCCGCGCTGCGGCTCGCGCACCTGCTGGCGTCCATGAAAGACGACCGCGGCCGGGTGCAGGTCGCCGGGTTCTACGACGGCGTGCAGCCGCTCCCGGACGAGGAACGCGCGCTCGTGGCCGCCGTGCCGGACGATTCGGAGCGCATGCTGCGCGCCTTCGGCGTGGCGGCACCCGAGGCGGCGGGCCGCAGCCTGCAGGAGGGGCTGCAGACCCCGACGCTCAACATCCGCGGCCTCGCGAGCGCGTTTGTCGGCGCGGGCGCGCGAACCATCATCCCCGACCGCGCGGTCGCGGAGATTGACATCCGGCTCGTGAAGGAGACACGCGCCGCGGATCTTCGCGCCAGGGTCGACGCCCACCTCCGCGCGCAGGGTTACCACCTGCTGGACCGCGAGCCGAACGACGCGGAACGCGCGACCCACGCGCGCCTCGCGTCGATGGTGTGGGACGCCAGCGCCACGGAAGCCTTCCGGACCCCGCCGCTCCATCCCCAGGCTCGCGCGCTGGCGGCGGCGCTCGAACGCGCCTACGGCGCTCCCCCGGTGCAGATCCGGACGCTCGGCGGCACGGTGCCGATCGCTCCGTTCATCGACGCGCTGGGGTTTCCCGCCGCGCTCGTCCCGACGGTGAATTTCGACAACAACCAGCACGAGGAAAACGAGAACCTGCGCCTCGGGCACTTCTTCGACGGCATCGTGACCGCTGCCGCCGTGCTGCGGATGTGATGGCGAGCCGGGTCACGGTCGATCTCAACTGCGACATGGGGGAGTCCTTCGGCCCCTGGCCGATGGGCGACGATGGGGCGCTGATGGCGAGCATCACGTCGGCCAACATCGCCTGCGGATTTCACGGCGGGGATCCCGCGGTGATGCGGCGGACCGTCCGCCTCGCACGCTCGCACGGCGTGGCCGTGGGGGCACACCCCGGTCTCCCGGACCTGGTGGGATTCGGCCGCCGCGAGATGCAGGTCAGCCCGGACGAGGTCGAGGGCATGGTGCTGTACCAGCTTGGCGCGCTGGCGGCGATTGTCCGCGCCGAAGGGGCGACGCTGCGGCACGTCAAGCCACACGGTGCGCTCTACAACATGGCCGTTCGCGACAGCTTGCTGGCCGATGCGATCGCCCGTGCCGTGCGGGCGTTCGATTCCTCATTGATCCTCTTCGGTCTCGCCGGCTCGCCGATGCTCGCATCGGCTGAAGCGGCGGGGCTTCGCGTGGCGTCCGAGGTGTTCGCGGACCGTGCGTACGAGCGGGACGGGTCGCTCGCGTCGCGCCGAATCGCCGGTGCGGTGATCCACGATCCCGCGGTCGTGGCCGCGCGCGCGGTGCGGATGGTCCGCGACGGGAACGTCGTGGCCACGAGCGGCGAGGTGGTTTCGCTGCGGGCGGACACAATCTGCATCCATGGCGACACGCCCGGCGCCGCGGCGCTCGCGCGCACGGTGCGCCACGCGCTCGAAGAGGCGGGCGTCGTCGTCGCCTCGCTGCCGGCGAACAAGACTTGAACCGCCGCACGCGCGGAATGCGCGGAACCTCAAGATGAAGCTCTGCGCGTTCGGCGCCTTCCGCGGTGGAGACACGACGTGAACAGTTGGTGGTCTGCGGCCTCCCCCGGGGCGAGGCGCGCGCTGGTCGCGGCGGGGCTCGGGTGGATGCTCGACGCGTTCGACGTGATGCTGTACGCCCTCGTCCTCGCCTCCCTCATGACCGACCTCGGGATGACGAAGGCCACCGCGGGGCTGCTCGGCTCCGCGACGCTCATCGCGTCCGCCGCGGGAGGGCTGATCTTCGGCGTCATCGCAGACCGGTACGGCCGCACGCGCGCGCTGGTGGGCAGCATCCTCATTTACTCGGTGTTCACCGCCGCGAGCGGCCTCGCGCAGACGGTGCTGCAGCTGGCCGTGTTCCGCGCGCTCCTCGGGATCGGGATGGGCGGCGAGTGGGCGAGCGGCGCCGCGCTCGTCTCCGAGACGTGGCCGGCCGCACACCGCGGAAAGGCGCTCGGGCTGATGCAGAGCGCGTGGGCGGTCGGCTATGCCGCGGCGGCCGCGGTCACCGCGGTGGTGCTCCCCCTGTGGGGCTGGCGGGCCGTGTTCTTCGTCGGCGTGCTTCCAGCCCTGTTCACGATCTGGATCCGCCGCCGGGTGGAAGAGCCGGTGCTGTGGCAGCGCACGCGGGAGCAGGCCGCGCCCCGGGGATCGCTGGCCGCGATATTCCGCGGACCGCTCGGCCGCCTGACGCTCGCGGTCACGCTGATGAACGCGTGCACCATGTTCGCCTGGTGGGGATTCAACCTCTGGATCCCCGCATACCTTTCGCTGCCCCCGTCGGCGGGCGGCATCGGCCTCGCGCCGCACGTGATGTCCGGCTTCATCATCGCCATGCAGGTCGGCATGTGGTTCGGCTACGTGACGTTCGGATTCGTCAGCGACAGCTTCGGCCGCAAGCGGACCTACATCGTCTATCTGGTGACGGCGGCGGTGCTCATCTTCAGCTACGGCCTCACGAGAACTCCCTGGGTGCTCCTCGTGCTGGGCCCGTTCGTCGCGTTCTTCGGCACCGGTTACTTCACGGGGTTCGGCGCGGTGACCGCGGAGATCTATCCCACCGGGATCCGCGCGACCGCGCAGGGCTTCACGTACAATCTCGGGCGGATCGCGAGTGCGGTCGCGCCGTTTCTCGTGGGGCGCGTCGCCGAGACGCGCGGCTTCGGCTTCGCGCTCGCGATGGCATCCGTCGCATTTCTGCTGGCGGCAGTGACGTGGATATGGATCCCGGAAACGCGCGGCCGCGAGCTGTGATTGCCGTCGCGCTGCTCGCCGCGTCGCTCTCCGCGGGGTGTCTCGTGCTGTCGTTGCACCCTGCGTACGACGACCAGACCATCGCCTTCGACGAGGCGTTGCTCGGGGAGTGGCGCGCGACGGAGGACAACGTCCAGGTGATCGTCGAGCGCGGCGAGTGGCGCTCCTACCGCATTCAGTACAAGCACCCCGTCGCCGAAAGCGTCTTCACGGCACACCTGACCGCGGTGGAGAACACGTACTACCTGGACCTGATGCCCCTGCGCGGCGTGGAACACGGCACCGGGCTCATCCCGACCCACATCATCCTGCGGCTGACGCGCGACGGCGAGAGATGGCACGTGGCGGCGATCGACTACGATCGCGCGCGCGCCCTGCCTGGCCGCACTGCACGCGGCCGAGTGGCAGCCGCCCTGGACGAGCGGCACAACGTCGTGTTGACCGGCGCGACGCCCGCGATCCGTTCGTGGCTCCGCGCGCGCGAGGAGCGCGACTTCAGCGCGCCCGCGACATTTGAGAGGGTGATCCGATGAGGAGAACTGTTCTCGCCTGCGCGCTGCTCGCACTGGCAGCGCCCGCCTTTCCCCAGAACGCCAGCAGCGACGAGTACACGCGATACGAGCTGCTCGACCCCCCGACGGCGAAATTCCGCGTTGTATACGACGTCACAGCGGTGGACGGGAGCACGATCGTGTTCGCGCGGCCGCTCGGCATCAACCGGAACGCCGTCGTGCTGCCCGCCGGCTACGAGGTGGTGAGTTGCAACGTGCCGAATAAGGGGGACAGTCACACTTTCCGGGGCCTCGGCCTTGGAAAAGTGTGACTGTCCCCCTTATTCTCTCCAGTGTACACTTTGCCCATGCGGACGCGATCGTTCCTCCTTGCGTGGCTTGCCGCCCTCGCCGTGCTGCCCGTGCATCTCCACGCGCAGGAGGCCCTTCCCCCGGCCCGCGCCGTCGTCGACCGCTACATCGAGGCCACCGGCGGCCGCAGCGCGCTGGCGAAGCACTCGTCGCGGCGCGCGATTGGCAAGATCAGCATGCCGGCGCAGGGCGTCGAGGGGGAGCTGGAGATTCTCGCGGCGCGTCCCGACCTGATGCGGCTGCGCATGACCTTGCCGGGCGTCGGTGACATTCAATCCGGATACGACGGCCGCGTCGCGTGGACCGTGAACCCGCTGACCGGCCCGATGCTGCAGCAGGGCAAGTCGCTCGAGCAGATGAAGCTCGACGCCGACTTCGACTCGGCGCTCCACTCCGACAGGCAGTTCACCTCGCTCGAGACGATTGAGAAGACAACGTTCGAAGGACGCCCCGCCTACAAGGTCAGGGCCGTCCGACCGACCGGCGACGAGGACCTCGAGTTCTTCGACGTGGAAACCGGCCTGATGCTCGGCGCGGTCGTCACCCGCGAGTCGCCGATGGGCCCGGTCAAGGCCACGCACGTGACCTCGGACTACCGGGAGTTCGGCGGGACGAAGATCGCGTCGAAGATCACGCAGCGCCTGATGGGCACCGAACAGATCATCACGATCACCGCCGTCGAGTTCGACACGGTGGACAAAGCCGCGTTCGCGCCCCCCGCGCAGATCCAGGCACTCGTGAAGTGAGCCGACTGGCGATCGCGGGCGCCGCGCTGCTGACCCTCGCGTGGTCCGCGCCCCTCGATCCGGTCTGGCTCCAGAGTTTCGACGCGGCCTGGCGCATCATCGACGAGACCTACTACGACCCCGCGTTCAACGGCGTGGACTGGCCCGCGGTGAGGCGTGATCTGCGCCCGCGCGCCGAGGCGGCATCGACCCCTGACGAGGTGCGCAGCGCGATACGCGAGATGATCGGACGGCTCGGCGACTCGCACTTCGTGCTGATCCCGAACGGGCAGACGCCGGCCGCCACGCGGGCCGCACGCGCGACCAGCGGCGATCCGGGCATCGACGTCCGCTACCACGAACGCACCGCGCTCATCGTCGGGGTTGCCGACGACGGGCCGGCGAAGGAGGCTGGGGTCCGCCCCGGGTGGCTGATCCACGCTGTCGACGGGGAGCCGGTCGAGCCGGCGCTGAGCCAGGCCGCAGCCGCCGCCGGGCCGAGGCTCGGTTCGCTCGAAGCGTGGCGCCTGCTCACGGAAAAACTGCGCGGGCCGATTGGCAGCCGCGCCCACTTGTCTCTCGTGGACGGCCACGGCAGCCGCCGCGAGATCCGCGTCGAACGTCGCGCAGAGGAGGGGGAACCGGTCAAGCTCGGCACGTTCCCAACTCTTCACGTCCGCACCGCGGAACGTTCCATGCAGGCAGCGTCGGGCGGGAAGGTGGGGTACCTGCGCTTCAGCGTCTGGCTCACTCCGGTCGACCCCTTCATCGCGCGTGCGGTCGACGCGCATCGCGGCGCTGACGGGATCGTCATCGATCTCCGCGGCAACCCCGGCGGGCTCGCGGCCATGCTGATGGGTGTTGCCGGGCACTTCGTTCCCGATCGCGTGTCTCTTGGCGAGATGCGCACGCGCGAAGGCGCGCTCAGGTTCTACGCGAACCCGAGGAAAGTTGCGCCAGATGGTCGCCCGGTGACGCCGTTTGCCGGACGGGTGGCCATCCTCGTGGACGCGCTCACCGGGAGCGCGTCGGAGTGCTTCGCGGGGGGGATGCAGTCAATCGGCCGGGCGCGGGTGTTTGGCGAGCGCACGATGGGCCAGGCGCTGCCCGCGCTGTTCGACCGCCTGCCGAGCGGTGACGTGCTGGTGCACGCCTACGCGGATTTCGTGACGGCATCAAACACCCGTCTCGAGGGGCGCGGCGTGGAGCCCGACGTGGGGGCCCCCTGGTCGCGGGGGGCGTTGATCGAGGGGCGCGATTCCGCCTTGGACCTGGCCGTGGAATGGGCCGGTCAGCGGTAAGAGATCCGGAGTTGCCGGGCTGGGGCGACGTTTGATAGACTCCAATTACCTGCTCCCACTTCTATTTCCAGCCAGAGGTTTGTTCCGGGGGAATTGATGGACCAGCGCCGGCTGAAAGTCGGTGACATCGTGGACGACTATTGTCCGCGCGAGCGCCGCGTGACCGACCATGCGATCGTGGCGATGATCGACGACACAATCCGCCAGACCCGTTGCGCCGCCTGCGAGAGCGAGCATCCCTACAAGGAAGCTCGCACGCCGAAGCCGCGGCGCAAGGCCGCGCCTGGGGCGTTGTACGACGAAGTGCTCGCGAACGTGACCGACAACCCGACTCCTGTCGCTCCACCCGCCGAGCCCGCACCGGACCGCGACGTGCCGGCGCCCGCGGCCGCCGAAGCCGCCACGGGTCCTGACGCGCCGCCGGCGGACCTCGCTGACGAAGGCCCTGTGCACCGTCCGTTGATTCGCGCAACGCTCCCGCGCCCGGAAGGGGGCGTGCCGGCCGAGCGCAAGATCCCCGAGTTCACCATCCGCCAGTCGGGAACGCGCGGGCGCTTCCGTGACGATTTCCGCGGCGGCGGGTTCCGCACCGGTGGCCGCAACGGCAATCACCAGCACCAGGGGCAGGGGCGCCCGGGACGTCCTGGCGGCTCGCATCAGCCCTCGCGCCGCCACGGCCGCCCCGCACCTCACAAGAAGCGCTCGCGGTAGAATCCCCGCGGTCTTTCCCGGAATTCGCCGGATCTTTCTTTCCTGGAGCCTGTATGCGCATGACGATGGCGGCTGCCTGCCTGCTCGCGGCAGCAACGGCTTCGGCCGAAACGATCAAGTTCACTCCCTCGCGGGGCGAGCAGACTTTTGCCGTGCGGGAGCCCGTCCTTCGGGTGAAGCCGGGCGACACGGTGGAAACCCGCACGTTCACGCAGCCCGGCGACTACTACGAGCGGCAAGGGGGCGCGTGGCCCGGAGAGGTCGGCCCGTTCTTCATCGAGGGGGCGACGCCGGACGACACGCTCGTGGTGCGCATCCTCAAGGTCCGGCCGAACCGCGCCACCGCGGTCTCGCAGCACAACCCGAACGGGATCAGCGCGGTCGCGGCCGATGCGCGGACGCGGATGCTGAACGATCCGCTCCCCGCCCGCCGTTTCGTCTGGCAGCTCGATCTGACGAAGCTCACCGGCGCGATCGACATTCCCGGCTCGCGATCCAGGCGGTTCGAGGTCGCGCTGAGGCCCATGCTCGGGCGCCTTGCCGTCGCGCCCGCCGGCGAGGAGGCATTCGGCGGTCTCTGGCCGGGCAACTTCGGCGGCAACATGGATACGGCGGACGCGCGCGAGGGCACCACTGTGTACCTGCCCGTGTTCCACGACGGTGCGTACTTCTACTTTGGCGACGGCCACGCGCTCCAGGGTGACGGCGAGATCTGCGGCTCCGGCCTCGAGACGACGATGGACGTGACGCTGCAGTTCGATCTGATCAAGGGGCGGCGCATCCGCTGGCCGCGGATGGAGGACGCAGACGACATCATGGTGGCCGGCAGCGGGCGGCCGCTCGTCGACGCGTTCCGGATCGCGCAGGTGGAGCTGATCGAATGGCTCGTGGCCGACTACGGTTTCGACAAGATCGACGCGTACCAGATCGTCTCGCAGGCCGGGCACTCGCGCGTGGCGAACGTCGTCGATCCGAATTACACCGTCATGGCGAAGTTCCCGAAGCGGCTGCTGCCCAAATAAAGGGGGACAGTCACACTTTTCCCGGGCGTGTCTGAAAAGTGTGACTGTCCCCTTAGAATAGATCGCTTATGGCTGATATGAAGGGGCAGCGTGGGCTGATTGTCGGCGTTGCCAACAGGCGCTCGATTGCCTGGGCCATCGCGCAGGCGGCGGCCGAGGCGGGCGCGCGGCTCGCGTTGACGTACCAGGGGGAGCGGCTCGCGGAGAACGTGCGCGAGCTGTCCGAGGGGCTCGAGGACCCGTTATTGATGCCGCTCGACGTGACCAGCGACGAGCAGATCGCACAGACCTACGAGGCGATCGGCCGGGAGTTCGGCGGGCTTGATTTCCTCGTGCACGGCGCGGCGTTCGCGCCGCGCGAGGAGCTGTCCGCGCCGTTCCTGCACACGAGCCGCGAGGGGTTCCGCGTGGCGCTCGACGTCAGCGCGTACTCGCTCATCGCGCTATCCCGTGGCGCGGTGCCGCTCATGGAGCGACGCGGCGGCGGCAGCATCGTCACGCTCACCTACATCGGGAGCCAGCGCGTGTTCCCCAACTACAACGTGATGGGGGTGGCCAAGGCGGCGCTGGAATGTTCGGTCCGGTATCTCGCGTCCGAGCTGGGGCCGCAGAACATCCGGGTGAACGCGATCTCGGCGGGCCCGATCAAGACGCTGGCCGCCTCGGGGATCTCGGGTTTTTCGAATATCCTGCAGACGTACCGCGACCGCACGCCGCTGAGGCGTACCGTGGAGGCTTCCGAGGTGGCGGATGCGGCGATGTTCCTGCTCGGCCCTGGTGGGCGCGCCGTCACGGCTGAGGTTCTTCTCGTCGACGGCGGCTACCACGCCATGGGGATCTGAACACACAGGGCACTCAGTTTGCAGCCGTACGCGGCGGAGGGAAGTGACGTATGAAGACGCGCCGCGTTCTCGTGTCCGTTCTGCTTGCGTGCGCGATGCTCGCGCCGGTGACCGTCGGCACGATCAGCTGCGGAAAGACCGTGGGCGAGACCATCGATGACGCGACGATCACCACGCGCGTGAAGACCGCGCTGCTCAACGATCCCGACGTCGGCGGCCTGCGCATCGACGTGGACACGACCGTCGGTGTCGGGACGCTCTCGGGCGTGGTCAAGAGCCAGGCCGAAGCCGACAAGGCGGTCGCCGTCGCGCGCAAGATCGGCGGCGTCAAAGACGTCAAGTCGACGCTGCAGGTGAATCCTTGAGGTGTACAGCACTTAGCACGTAGCACCCAGCACGTCAGGTCTCACTGCTCCTCGGTCCGTATCCGCCTGACGCCGAGGTGTTCCAGCGCCCGGCGCACGTCGGTGACGAACCCCTCGGGCCCGCAGATGAAGGCGTGCGTGTCGGGCGTGTCGAGGATCGTCTCCAGCAGCGGCCGGTTGACGCGGGTCGAGAGCCCCTTCCACCGGCTGTGCGCCTCGCGCGTGGCGGTCAGCGCCAGGCGGATCGCCCCGCTGCGCGCCGGCTGCCGCAGCTCGCGCAGGAACGCGAATTCATCCGAGTTGCGCGCGCTGTAAACGAGCCGGCAGGCAGGATGCAACGGACGCCGGAGCGCCTCGACCAGCATCGCGCGGATCGGTGCGATGCCCGTCCCCCCCGCGACAAACAGCGCGTCCGGCCAGGTGAAGAACTCGTCGGGCAGGCAGAAGCGGCCGTGCGGCCCTTCGACGTGCACGACGGCGCCCCGTCGAAGCGCCGCCAGCTCCACGCCGGAGCCGTCCGCCCGCACCAGGAACTGGATCCCCTTCTCCGGCGCCTCTGACGGCGCACTGGCGATTGAGTACGGCCGGGCGCCGGCGGCATTCACGCCGACGCGCGCCCACTGGCCGGCCTTGTACTCGAACGGCTGCGCCGGCGCATCGATGGTCAGGAGGCGAGTGGTGGGAGTCGCCCGCGTGTTGCTGCGCACGCGGGCGGTGAGAGCGGGCACGAACCGATTCTAGAGTACCCCTGCCGCCGCGCGCTCGACGTCGAAGTGGCTGATGGTCGCGGTCCACTCCGGCGGCTCCAGAAGCACGCCCTCGGCCGCGCCGCGCTTCCGGAGGGCCTTGTCCTGGTACATGCGGCTGTCAGCCGTGGCGAGCAGGGTCTCGTACGACTCGCCGTCCTGCGGGAACACCGCGCAGCCGATGCTGATGCCGAGCGGCAGGCGCTTCCCGGGCCGGGCCTCGAAGTACACCTCGTCCACCGCGCGCTGCAGTTCCAGCCGCTTGCCTTCCGCCTCGTCGGCGGCGCAGCCCGAGAGCACGACGATGAACTCGTCGCCGGCGTAGCGGACGCAGATGTCGTACGGCCGGATGGCGGTGCGCAGCACGCGCGCGACCTCGCAGAGCGCGCGGTCGCCGATGTGGTGGCCGTGGTTGTCGTTGATGTCCTTGAAGTGATCGAGGTCCATGACGAGCAGCGAGACCTCGCCCTTCAGCCGCTCGGCGCGCGCCAGCTCGCGGCTCAGATGCATGAACAGGAAGCGCGTGTTCGGCAGGCCCGTCAGCGGGTCGGTCAGCGAGTCTTCGCGGGTCGTCTCGAAGACGACCGAGTTGTTGATGACGGCTGATGCCTGTTCCGAGATCCGGTCGAGCAGGCGCCGATGATCGTCGGTGTAGAACGCCGGGTGCGTGTGGTAGACGGTCAGCGTGCCGATGAACTTTTCGTTGAAGACCAGCGGGCAGACGAGGGCCGACTGCAGCGCCGTCGCGCCGTCGCGACCCGCGGCCTCGAGGTCGGCGCTCGGCCGCGCGTTCACCAGCGGCCGGCGGTTGCGGGCGACCCAGCCCGTGAGCCCTTCGCCGCTCCGCACCTCGAGCTGCTGCACCAGCTCGGCGTCCATGCCCGTCGCGAACGCGCAGCGCAGCGTGTCCGAGTCCTCGTGGTACAGGAACAGCGCGCAGCACGAGAACGGCACGAGGTTCGTCAGCTTGGCGGCGATGAGCGCCATCGTGTCCGCCACGCCAAGGCTGGTCCCCATCGCCTGCGCAATCTCGTAGAGCGCGTAGATCTCGCGGTGCGCCAGCGCGATGTCCTCGAAGACGTTCTTCTTCTTCGTCGGCCCGGGCGAGAGCCCCGTCGCCGGGCGGATGTCGGAGGGCTCGGCGTCAAGGCTCAGGCGGCGCACGATCTGCTGCTCGAGCGTCGCCGCCTCCTTCTGCAGCCCGGGCAGCATCTCGATGAACTTGTCCACGATCACCGGGTCGAGCCCCTTGCCAGCCTCCTGGCGCAGCAGCGCGACAGCCGCTTCCTGCCCCATCGCCTTGTGGTACGGCCGCTCCGCCATCAGCGCGTCGAAGTAGTCGACGACCGAGAGGATGCGCGCGCCGAGCGGCACCTCTTCTCCCTTGAGGCCGTGCGGGTACCCCTTGCCATCCCATCGCTCGTGGTGGCTGAGGATCAACGGGGCCACGGGATAGGGGAAGGGGACCGTGCCGATGATCTCGGCGCCCACCTTGGGGTGCGCGCGGATCTTCTGGAACTCCTCCTGCGTCAGCGGGCCCGGCTTCGAGAGGATGTGCTCGGGCACGGCAAGCTTGCCGATGTCGTGCAGGAGCGCGGCGGTCTTCACCCCCTGGATCTCGTTCTCCGACATGCCGAGCGCGCGCGCCAGCGACGCCGCGTAGAGCTGCACGCGCCGGATGTGCGTCTGCGAGGTCTGGTCCTTCGCATCGATCGCGAGAGCCAGCGCCTCGATCGTCGCCAGGTGCAGCTCCGACATCTGCTGCACGTGGCGCCGCTCGTCCTCGATGCGGCCCAGGTACACCTTGTAGGTGCGATACGTGAGATACAGCGGCGCGATCGCGAGCGGCACGAACCAGAGGCGCGAGGACTGCACGAACCACGCGGCGACCGCGGCGGCCACGGCGCCGACGAAGTAGCTCGGCGCGCTCCACAGGAAGTTCTCGTTCCAGACCTTGAAGAGGGGCTGCCGGGTGGAGAGCGCGATCGCGGTCGCGATCGTCGCCGTGTTCAGGACGAAGTAGGTCGTCGCGGCGCCGACCAGCGGCTTCGGCAGATGGCTCAGCGCCACAACTCCCGGCGTCCCGCCGAGCCACAGGTACACGTGCCCGGCCCCCTGCACCGTGACCGCCAGGCACGCCATGCTGAACAGCGTGCGGTACAGCGGGTTGCGCTCGCGGATGCGGAACGTGCACTGGCTCCACGCGCTCGCCGCCGCCACGAGCATCGTCGGGTACGGCCCGAGCAGGAGGAGCGATGCGAAGTCCACGGCGTACGACACGGACATCGTCGAGCCGCTGCGGGTGAGCGGCAGCTGCACCTTGAACATCGAGGTGAGCGAGGACAGCACCAGCAGCATCAGGAAGATCGCGGAGCTGCGGAAACCGGCCGTGGGGAATTGCAGGAACAGGAGGAGGATGAAGCTCGCGCCGAGTGCGACGACAGCGCCAACGTAGAGGCGCGCGAAGACCGGCAGATCCCGGAACACGGTTAGAGACCTAACCCAGAGACATGCATGTGAGATTTCGCAGGGTGCCCGATGGCGCCAGGACGTGCCTTCGTGTGCAAGAGCGCTGCCCTGCGAGGCTCGGCGGCGTACCGCGCCTCCTCTCCTTTAGAATCAGTTGCTTACCTGGCCTTCCGTGCGCCGCTGGGCGCGCGACGACGCTTCGACGGCTTACAAAACTTGTCCCGTAACGGGACACCACAGTTGTAAGTAGCTGCTACTGAATGACTTAACAGCTGGGCTTCTGACTGCGTATATGGCTCGAAATAGAACACAGCTAACGTGTTGATAGTTAAGGAATTTTCCGGAACTACTCGTCCTGCGCGGCGGTGGATGTCCTGTTTCGGGACGATCCTGTCGGTGAAGTTTCAAGACTGTATTCCAGGATCTTCCGGTACAGCGTGCCGCGGCTGATATCGAGGATGCGGGCCGCCTGCTTCTTGTTCCCGTCCACGCTGTCGAGCACGAGCCTGATGTGAGCGCGCTCCGCCTCGCGCAGCGTGGGCAGGCGGTCCGGCGACGGTTCCGCCACGGCTTCCGGCGCGTGCAGGAACTCGACGTCATGCGGCTTGATGAGCGTCTCGGACGAGGAGAGCGCCGCACGCGAGACCGTGCTTTCCAGCTCCCGGATGTTGCCGGGCCAGTGGTATTGCATCAGGAGATCGACGGTCTCCTTCGAGAACATCTTCGCATCCACCGGGAGGCCGTTGTTCACGCAGTACCGTGCGAGGAAGCGCTGCGCCAGCACGGGAATGTCGATCGCGCGCTCGCGCAGCGACGGCAGGCGGATCGAAAACGCGTTGACGCGGTAGAACAGGTCCTCGCGGAAGCGGCTCTCGCGCACGAACTGATCGAGCGGGCGGTTGGTCGCCGAGATCAGGCGGAAGTTCACCTCGATCGAATGGTTGCCGCCCAGCCGCTCGAAACGGCGTTCCGCGAGCACCCGCAGCAGCTTGGCCTGCGCCACGATCGACAGGTCGCCGATCTCGTCGAGGAACAGCGTGCCGTTATTGGCCAGCTCGAGGCGTCCCGGCTTGCGTTCGTGGGCGCCCGTGAACGCGCCTTTCTCGTAGCCGAAGATCTCGGATTCGAAGAGCGTGTCGGGCAGCGCCGCGCAGTTGACCGCCTGGAACTTGTTCGAGCCGCGCCGGCTCAGCTCGTGGATCATTCGCGCGACCACTTCCTTGCCCGAGCCGGTCGGTCCCAGGATGAGCACCGAGATGTCGGACTTCGCCGCGGTGCGGATCCACTCGAAGATGATCAGCATCTTCTCGTCGCGGCCGATCATCTCGCGGAACCGCTGCACCGCCGGCGAGCGATCCTCGTGGCTGACGGTGACCCGCGCCTGGAAGAAGTCCTCGAGCAGCGTGCGGACGGTGTCCGAGTCCGGTGCGTGGAAGGCATAGCGCGGGTGCGCGGAGCTGCCGGCGCGCTGCACGAGGCCGAACGCCACCAGCTCGCGCATGCAGTTGTCCACGTCGAGACGCATGCGCCCGAACGTCTGCATCAGCGCCTCGATGTCGAACGCCTCGCCCGGGCGCGAGCGCAGGAACCGGAGCAGCCCGGCGCGCAAGGGGGACTGCACGAGCGACTGGAAGCGCGCTTCGAGCTCGCTCGGCATGTCGCGGCGCTCCGACACGCTCACCGGATCCATCTCAGGCACTGTCGTCTGTGCCCCCCTGCGCGGCGGGCTGCGCGCCCGGCTGTGCCCCACGCCCCTGGTAATACGCCGACTGGAATCGCTCGATGAGACGCTTCATTTCCTCGGCATCCCGCTTTCGATGGCCGCGGCAGCGAATCGGGCTCGCGCCGCCGCTCGTCTCGATGTACACGTCAGAGAAGAGCAGGTTCGTGTCGATGCGGACCGAGGCGACGTGCGCGATATGAATGGAGTGCTCCAACCGGCCGATCCACTGCGGCTGATAATGCACGACGCTCCGCTCGTCGATGCCGACCTGTGTCGGCAGCAGGCGGTTGCCGGGACTCAGGCGACTGGCGCGGAAGACGTGCGTCCCCGCCATCGGCCGCCCCTTTCGGTAGACCACCCAGCCAAACGCGGCGACCGCCGCCGCAACGGCGAACAGGACGATCCAGACCCACCCGGTCTCGGAATTCATGTGTGCGCTCTGACGATGGAGGACCGGTACAATCCTTCGGCCCCGCCCGGCTGTCAAGCACTGTTTCGGCCGCTCGTGCGGTAAACTTGAGCAAATTCGCGCCGCAAGGTACCGCCAAAGGGCAGCGAACAGGCCGCCCGCGAGGCAGGGGAAGGCCGCCGCAAGGTACCGCCAAAGGGCAGCGAACAGGCCGCCCGCGAGGACAAAAAAGATGCCCCATCGCGCGCCCGGGTCGCCGGGCAGAGATCCCCAGCGCTACCTCACCGGCCGTCCAATCAAGTACTACCGTCCCAAGGGCAGCCGCGAGGTCCGGGACCTGATCGGCCACGGCTTCCAGGCGTTCAACGCCGGCCGCCTGTCCGAGGCCTGCCAGATTTACGCCGAGAAGATGCTCGCGCCCGAAAACGATACGACGATCGGTCTGACGGTGGCCGGTGCCCTCACTCCCGCGGGACTCGGCGGATGCGTCATCGAGCTGATGGATCGGGGGCTGGTCGACTTCATCATCAGTACGGGCGCGAACCTCTATCACGACCTCCACTACGCCCTGAACTTCACGCTGCATCGCGGGTCCCCCTTCCTCGACGACGTGGAGCTGTACGAGCAGGGGATCATCCGCATCTATGACGTGCTGTTCCCGGCCGGCGTGCTCCTCGAGACCGACAAGTACATCCGCGACTTCCTGTTGCGGGAGAAGCTCACCGGCGCGATGTCAACCGCCGAGCTGCACTACCGTCTCGGCCAGGACCTGCTGCGAACGTTCCCCGGCTGCGACGAGCACTCGGTGGTGGCGCGCGCGGCGAAGTGCCACGTGCCGATCTACACCTCGTCGCCCGGCGACAGCTCGATCGGCATGAACATCGCCTACCACGAGCTGATGAACGACGGCACCCTCATGATCGATCCGAACCGCGACGTCAACGAGGTCTGCGCGATCATTCTGGCCGGCAGGAAGAACGGGTGCGTCATCCTTGGCGGCGGCTCGCCGAAGAACTTCTACCTGCAGGGGCAGCCGACGCTCTGGGAGGTCTACGGCATTCCCAAGGGGGGCAACGACTACTTCATCCAGATCACGACCGACCAGGTGGTCTGGGGCGGGCTCTCGGGGGCGACGCCGTCCGAGGCGGTGAGCTGGGGCAAGGTGAATCCCGGCGTCCTGCCCGACACGGTGGTCGCGTACGCGGACTCGACGATCGCGTTTCCGCTGTTCTGCGAGTACGCGCTCGCCTCGGAGCATGGCCGCCGCGCGCGGCGCGAGCTGTATCTCAAGCGCGACGCACTGGTCGCCGATCTCAAACGACAGGCAATGGGGGCGCGCGGTCGTGGCGCGCCCCCGGAGCCCGCCGAGGTCATGCCGAATCTGGAGCGGCACAGGTAAGTGGGCACACTGGCGTCGGAGCTGGGCCCGCACGTGCACGAGCATGCCGCGCAGCCGCGCATCTACGCGGACGCGAACCTGCCGGCGGGCGCCGTCTCGTTCATGCGCAACGATCTCGGATGGGACGTGTTTTTCGTCCTCGAGCACGATGACCTGCGCCGCGCGCGCGACACCGAGCACTACCGCCTCGCGCGGCAGCTGCGGCGCACGCTGCTCTCGCTCGACCGCGATTACTTCGACGCGAAGCGCTTTCCGCCCGCCGAGAGCGGCGGGGTGATCGTGATGTCCGCTCCCGACGAGGAGCGGCTGCGCGTCCTGCTGGCCGCGGCAGACCGTTCGTTGTTCCGCACGGAGATCTCCGCGTCGCTGATGGGGAGAAAGCTGCGGTGGGACTACGGCGCCGAGGCCCCCACCGAGCAGCCCAGCACATGACCACACGCGCAATCGGCGTCGAGATCTTGCCCCATGGCGTGCGCCTGGTCGTCGTCGACCGTGACGGGCGGGTGGTTGCCCGCGCGGAGCGCCGCGCGACGGACCGCGGGATGCCGCGCGCCGCGAAGGCCGCCGCCCAGGCGCTCGTCGAGGCCAGCGTGCGCGACCGACTGCCGGCGCGCGCCTGCGCGCACGATCCGGCCGGCGAAGCGGTGCGCGAGGCGGTGCGGGCCATGGCGGCAATCGTGCGCGTCGAGGGGGACGTGGCTGGCGCCGGCACGGCGGCGGCAATTGCGGAATCCTGGATCGGCGCGGCGCGCGGCGCCGGAAACGTTGTCGTCCTCACCATCGGCGAACAGATCTCGGCAGGGGTGCTGATCGGCGGCGCGCCCTACACCGGCACGCACGGCCTGGCCGGGTCGGCCGCGTGGCTCGCGCTCAATCCTGTCGAGCGCCAGGATTACCGCAGGTCCGGGTGCCTCGACGCGGAGGTCAGCTCGCGCGGCGTCGCCCGGCGCCTCGCGTGGCGGATCGAGGCCGGCGATCGCTCGGCGGCGCTTGAACGAGCCGGCGGCAGCCTCGACGCGATGACCGCGGACCATGTGTACGACGCGGCGCGGGCCGGCGACGGGGTCGCCGTTTCCGTGGTGCGCGACACCGCGAAGTACATCGGCATGGCCGTCGCCAACTTCGTCGTCACGCTCGATCCCGAGGTCGTGGTGTTGTGCGGCGAGGCGAGCCGCGCGGTCGATCTGCTGCGCGATCCGGTCCGGCAGGAGGCCGCGCGCCGGCTGCCGCAGCCGCTCGCCCAGGCGCTCCGCCTCGAATTCTCCACATTGGCCGAAGAGGCTGCCGCCATCGGCGCCGCGCGGCTTGCACTGCCGTGATCTTCCTGCGAGCCGGAGGGCTCGTCCTTCCCGACCGCGTCTCCGGGCCGGCCACCGTTGTCATCGAAGGGGATCGCATCGTGGACGTGCGCGACGGGTCGCGCGGCGGCAGCACCGCCGACGTGGCGATCGACGCGACCGGACACCTCGTGGTGCCCGGATTCATCGACGTGCACGTGCACGGCGTCGATGGCTGTGATGCGCTCGCGCAGGCGGATGGCGTCGAGCGGATGTCGCTCCGGCTTCCGCGGTTCGGCGTGACGGCGTTCTGTCCCACGAGCATCGCGTGCGCCCCCGCGACGCTGCGCGCCCTGCTTGCCGCTGTCGGCCGCGCGCGCGCGAATCGGCCGCGGCGGGGGGCCCGCGTCCTGCCGGCGCACCTCGAGAGCAACTTCATCAGCCCGGCCTTCGCGGGGGCGCAGCCGGTCGAATGCCTGCGCGTGCCGCGCGGCAGCCGCCCCGAAGGCGAGTTCACCGGCGCCGAGATCCTCGACGAAATCGACCGCGCGCGCCCCGACGTGGGCATCGTCACGCTCGCGCCGGAACTGGAGGGCGCCATCGACCTCGTGCGGTCGCTCGTCTCGCGCGGCCACCGCGTGTCGATCGGCCACACCGGCGCGACCTACGAACAGGCACGCGCCGGGATCGACGCAGGCGCCCGCCACGCGACCCACCTGTTCAATCGCATGACGCCGCTGACGCACCATGAGCCGGGCGTCGTAGGGGCGGTGCTCGAAAGCGAGGAGGTGGCCGCCGAGCTCATTGCCGACGGCGTTCACGTGCATCCTGCCGCCATGCGCGCCGCCATCGCCGCCAAGGGGGCGTCCCGCATGATCGCCATCACCGACGGCACATCCGGTTCGGGCATGCCCGCCGGCTCCCGCGCAACGCTCGGCGGCCGCCCCATCACGGTCACCGACGTCGCACGGCTCGATGACGGGACGCTGGCGGGGAGCGTGCTCACCATGGACCGCGCGTTCGCCCGGCTGACCACCCTCGCCGGGCTGTCCCCCGTGGAGGCCGCCCTCATGACGTCCACGACCCCGGCCCGCGAGCTGGGGCTCCACGGCCACGGTGTCTTGGCGCCAGGCACGGTGGCGGACCTGGTGGTCCTCGACGCGGCGTATCACGTCGTGCAGACCTGGGTCGGGGGTGAACTTGCGTGGGCCGGGGATCGTCTAGGAATTTGAGGAGTTGAGGGCTTGAGAATCGCTGCCCTTGTCGCGACCGTTGTGCTTGGCCTGGCGGCCGGCGCCTGCACGGTGCGGGTGGATTCCGAGGAGCACACCGCGCGCGAGGAGAAGCGCTTCAAGGTTGCCGCGGAACCGGAAGTGCGCGTGGCAACCTTCGACGGCTCGATCGAGGTCCATTCCTGGGACCGCGACGAGGTGCTCGTCGAAGTGGAAAAGCGCGGCCCGGACGAGGAGGCCCTGAAGTCGATCAGGGTGCGGGCCGAGCAGCAGGGCAACCGCATCGAGGTGGACGTGACGCGCCCGTCGGGACGGGACAACTTCGTCGGGATCGGCATCCACATCGGCACGGCCGCCCGCCTCACGGTCACGGTGCCCCGGCGCGTGGTCCTCCAGGTGCGCTCGGGCGACGGCTCGATCCGGGCCGACCGGCTGGAAGGGCGCATCGAGCTAAGGACGAGCGACGGCAGCGTGCGTGCCGATGAGGTGAAGGGCACCCTCGACGTCGAGACGCACGACGGCTCCATCACCGCCGATGAAGTTGACGGCGAGGCGACGCTCTCCACGCGCGACGGCGGCATCAACGTGTCGGGACGCCTCTCCATTCTGAAAGCCAAGACCGGCGATGGTTCTGTCACGATTCGTGCGGATCGCGGCAGCGTCATGGCCGCGGGCTGGTCCATCATCACTGAAGACGGCGCGGTGGCGGTCTATCTCCCCGAGCCGTTCGCCGCGGAGGTGGACGCGCAGACCGACGACGGCCGCGTGCGCAGCGATTTCGAGTTGGAGGCCGAGCGCGAGGACGGGCACCGCCGGCGCTGGGTGCGCGGAAAGATCGGCGGCGGCGGCCACCAGCTGCGGATCCGCACGGGAGACGGATCGATCAGTCTGCGGAACTGGTAGCCGCGTATCGCGCAGGGTCCTCGACCCCCACTTCGCGGAATGCCTCGAGCCGTTCGCGGCACTTGCTGCACCGGCCGCAGTGCAGATTCCCCTGCGGGTTCATGCAGGACATGGTGAGCTCGAGCGGCACCTTCAGCGTCAATCCCAGGCCAATCACGTCAGCCTTCGTCAGGCTCGCCAGGGGTGCGACGACGTCGATCGGGTGATCGAGTCCGATTGACAGCGCCCGCGCCATCGCGCCGAAGAATTCCTGCGTCGCATCCGGGAACGGGTTGCCGGCCAGCGGCCCGATGGCGACCCTGGTGATGCGCTCGCGGGCCGCGAACACGGCGGCCTTCGACAGCAGCACGATGTTGCGTCCCTCGAGGTAGACCTCTTCGTCGGGAGAGTCGTACCGGGGGGGCGTTCCTCGCACCGCCCAGTGCGCGGCCGGATACACGTCGAGCATGTCGACCGTGAGCCGCGCGGCGGGCGCGATGCGGGTGTCGCGTGCGAGCGCCGGCAGCAGGCGATCCAGCATGGCGCGCTCCGCGGCCTCCCACGCCAGACCCACCGACACATACACGGGCTGCACCCGCCGCTCGCGCGCTTCGAGCGCGACGAGCACGGCGCTGTCGAGGCCGGCCGAGCACAGGACAAGGGACGTATCCACTAGCCGCCCGTGTATGTGGCGAGTGAGGTCGGTGTTTCCCACACCCTGATAGTCACGATGTCGAGGCCGAGCGAGCGCCCCTGGTCGAAAATCAGCCTCGCGATGCGCTCGACGGTGGGATTGCTGTCGATGACATACACCGGCTCGCCAAGCGCCTGCAGCGGCTCCACCAGCGGGTCGTCGTGGCGCAGGATCATCTTGTGATCCAGCTCGCGGTCGATCCAGCCTTTCACGAGCCGCTTGATGTCGCTGAAATCGGCGACCATGTTGCGCCGGTCGAGCCGATCCGTGCGCACCTCGACTTCGACAACCGCATTGTGGCCGTGCGGGTGCTTGCAGACGCCATCGTAGTCGAGGAGCCGGTGCCCGTAACAGAAATCGATGCGCTTGGTGACGACGTACATGAATCTAGTGTATCGCGTGCGACTCCCTTATCGCCTGAACGGCAATTCGTACGAGAAATACACGAGCACCGCGGCGTCGGATCCTTCGTCGTAGAACGTGACCGGCAGGGCGAGGCCCATCACCACCTGGTGATCGCCGTAGTTTTTCCCCAGGCGCATGCCGGGCGACAGCGTGAGGAGCGACGCGCGGCCGGCCGGCGAGTCCTCGGATTGGAAGACGGCCTCGAGCATCGGGTGGATCATCGGTCGGGCGCGCCAGATGAGGCTGCCGCTCAGATGGGGCGTGAAGAGCGTCGCCTGCTCCGTGGTGCCATCCACCTCGACGCCCGGGAAAGACGTGAAGCCGGCGTTCCAGTGCACGTACACGTCGTCGAACTGCTTGCTGAACGGCAGGTTGACCTGGTAGCCGAGCGCGTCGAGTCCCCGCTCGCGGCCGCCGGTGGGCAGCACGAGCGACCCGCGCGGCGCGAATGCCGGACGGCTGCCGTCCTCCGTCCACACCTGGTAGCGATAGTTCAGGAGCGCGTCACCGATCCCCTGCGAGCCATCGCCGCCGACAAAAGGCAGCGTGTACGAGAGCTGGTGGGTTTGCGAGCCGACCGGCCACTCCTGCGTGAACGCCAGCTCCCACGCGCCCGCGCCCCGCTCGAAGCCGAAAATGTTCTGGACGATCCCCGCCTCCTGGTTGAACGCTTCTTCGACGAGAAACGAGTTGTCGAGAATCTCGAACGGCCGCGAGGCTTCGTTCGGCGGCGACGCCTGCGCGCGGGCGCCGCCGGTCAACACGACGAGCAGCAGGAGCGCGGTCTGCACCATCAGCTTGGCCGCCGCGCGCGTGCCGATGGCAATCACGTCGTCTCGCCGCTTCAGCATGACGCGGTCTGCCGCCGCGTCGCGATCTTCAATCTGCACGATCTCTCCCGGTTTCAACTGGCTGTTCTCGATGAATCGCAAGAAGTCCGCGTCCTGATCGGTCACCCGGGTCACCCTCATGGGAACGTGCAGCTGGCACGTCAGCAGGTTGTCGTAGTGGGGCGCCGCCAGCTGCCCTTCCTCGTTGGGAATCGGGTCGCCATGCGGGTCGACCTTCGGGCGGCCAAGCATCTCGTCGATCCGATCGATGAGTCGATCGGACACGGCGTGCTCCAGGTGTTCGGCTTCGTCGTGGACCTCGGCCCAGCTCATCCCCATCACCTGCACGAGGAACAGCTCGATGAGGCGGTGGCGCCGCAACACGAGCGCCGCCAGCTTCTCGCCCGCGCTCGTCAGCCGCACCCCGACGTACGGCTCGTATTCCACCAGCCCCGACTCGGCCAGCGCCTTCACCATCGTCGTCGCGGTGCCGGGGACGACGCCAAGGGCGGCGGCCAGGTGGCCCATCGCCACGCGTTCGCCGTGCGCCTGTACCTGTGCCTGGTAAATCGCCTTGAGGTAGTTCTCGACGGTGTAAGAGGTTGTGGCGGCCACGTTTTGAAGCGTTTCGACTTGACTTACGATGAGCATACTACTATATTTTGAGTTATCAAAATTATGTTTTGGAACCCACGAACGCAAAGTCTCTCCCGGCGCACGTGGCTCCGGCTCGCGGGGCTCGGCTCGCTCGGTGCCGGGAGCGGACTGCTCGCGCGTCGCGTGTCGGCCCAGGACCACAATCTCGGTGTTCCGGTCATGGAGCACGCGGCCCACGCGATGGGGCCGGTGGGACACGTGGCTGCCGGGGGGTTCAACCCGACGACCTACCTGCGCTCCTGGAATTTCTCAGAGCTGGCGCCCGAGCGGCGCGCGGACTTCTATCGCGAAACGCGCCGGCCGGACGGCACGCTGCTTCGCGAGTACGAGATCTTCGCCGTGGACCGCGAGATCGAAATCGCCCCCGGCGTGTTCTTTCCCGCGTGGACCTTCAACGGACAGGTGCCGGGACCCACGCTGCGCGCGACCGAAGGGGACCGCGTGCGCGTGCGCTTCGTGAACCAGGGATCGCATCCCCACACGATCCACTTCCACGGCTGGCACCCCCCCGGGATGGACGGCTCGCTTCCGGAGCACCAGGTGATGCCCGGTGGATCGTTCGTGTACGAGTTCGACGCGGAGCCGTACGGCATGCACTTGTATCACTGCCATGCGGTGCCGCTGAAGCGCCACATCCACAAGGGTCTCTACGGGGTGTTCATCGTCGATCCGAAGGATGCGCGCGCGGAAGCCGACGAATTGATCATGGTGATGAACGGGTTCGACACGAACTTCGACAGCGACAACGAGGTGTACGCGGTCAACACCGTGGCGCATCACTACATGTACGAGCCGATTCGCGTGCGTGTCGGCGGGCTGGTGCGGGTGTATCTCGTCAACCTGACGGAGTTCGACCTGATCAACAGTTTCCACCTGCACGGGATGTTCTTCGACGCCCATCGCACGGGCACGCGCCGCGATGCGACGGATCACACCGACACGATCATGCTGTGCCAGGGAGAGCGCGCCATCCTGGAGACGCGGTTCCGTTATCCGGGCGACTTCATGTTCCACGCGCACCAGACTGAGTTTGCGGAGCTTGGCTGGATGGGCCTGTTCCGTGCGGAGGCGGCGAGCCGTGAGAGCTGAGATGGTTCCCGCGACGGCGATGCGGCCGCGGGCGCGGCTGTGGATGGCGGCCGTGATACCCGTCGTGCTGCTGTCGGCGCTCCTGTGGCTGATCGTGCGCAGCGGTCCGGGCGACGCGCTGCGCGGAGACAACGTGCCGCCCGTCGAGCGGCTCGCGTTCCAGCGCGTGACGCTCGACACCGCCGGCATTCACGCGCAGGTCCTGAACGACGGCCCTGATCCGGTGACGATCGCCCAGGTGAACGTGGACGACGCGTTCTGGTCGTTCCACGTGGATGGGCCGAAGACGCTCACCCATCTCGCGCGCACGACGATCACCGTGCCGTACCCCTGGGTGCACGGCGAAACGCACCGGCTGAAGGTCATGACCGCGACCGGCGTGACCTTCGAGCATGAGATCGCGGTGGCGCTGCCCGCGCCGCGCGCGAGCGGGCGCGTGCTCGGCGTCTTCACGCTCGTTGGAATTTACGTGGGCGTGCTGCCGGTGGCCATCGGGCTGCTCTGGTATCCGCTGATTGGCAGGCTCGGTCGAACCGGGCTGGATTTCGTGCTGGCGCTCACGATCGGGCTGCTGCTGTTCCTGCTTGCCGATGCGGTGCACGAAGGGATCGAGACCGCGCAGGCGCTTCCCGGGTCGTTCCAGGGCTTTGCGCTGTTCGCGATGGCGGCCGCTGCCGCCTTCCTCGCGCTGGAGACGCTGGGCGCCTGGCTGCGCGCGCGCCGCCAGGCGGTCGAAGGTGGCCAGGCCCGCGTGCTCGCGCTGCTGGTCGCCATCGGGATCGGCCTGCACAACTTCGGCGAGGGACTGGCCATTGGGGCCGCCTTCGCGCTGGGCGAAGCGGCGCTCGGCACCCTGCTGATCGTCGGCTTCACGCTGCACAACACGACCGAAGGGATCGCGATCGTCGCACCGCTCGCGCGCACGAGAGTACGCGTCGCGGACCTGGTGCGCCTCGGTCTGGTTGGCGGCGTGCCGACGATTTTCGGCGCGTGGCTCGGCGGGCTCGTGTATTCGCCCGTCTGGTCTGTCGTGTTCCTCGCGGTCGGCGCGGGCGCGATCGCGCAGGTCGTGGCGCAGATCTCGAGGCAGCTGGCGGGCGAGCGGCCGATGATGACATTCTTCTCGACGCGGACGGCGCTGGCCGGCCTGCTCGCCGGCTTCGCGATCATGTACTCGACCGGCATGCTGGTGGGATGACGCGCATGAGCCGCTCGCCGAACGGATGGATCACACGCGGCGCGGTCACCATCCTGGCGCTCACGCTCGCGTTCGTCGCCTTTCGATGGCTGCCGCTGACGGCGGGGGACGGCACCAGTGACGCCGATCGCGCCGTCACCGAAGTCGTCCTCGTGGCGAGGAATATGGCGTTTTACCACGACGGCGACTTCGGGCGACCGAACCCGCCGCTGCGGTTTGCGGCCGGCGCGCGAGTGCGCCTCGTGCTGCGCAACGAAGAGCCCGGCATCACGCATAATTTCTCGGTGCCCGCCTGGGATGTGTTCACCCGCGAATTAAACGGGGAGGGCACCACGGAGCTGGAGTTCGTAGTGCCGGCCAGCAAGGGGCGGCAGGCGTACGAATGCACGCCGCACTCCGTGATGATGCGCGGCACGATCGAGATCAGGTGACCATCGCCGGGACACCCCGCCAGTCCCTCCGCGAGGGGCTCGCGACGCCCGACGCGAAGCGTCGTTACGTCCGCCAGCTCTTCCACACCATCGCCGGTCGCTACGACCTGATCACGGTGCTGCTGTCTTTTGGCCGCGACCGTTCCTGGAAGCGGCGGCTCGTGTCCCTCGCGTCGATCGGCCCCGGCAGCCGCGTGCTCGACCTCGCCTGTGGCACCGGCGACATCGCGTTCGAGGCGGCGACCCGCGGCGCGCACGTCGTGGGGCTGGACATCACGGAGCGGATGGTGCGGCTTGCGGGAAAAAAGGGGGACAGTCACACTTTCCGGAGATCTGAGCCGGGAAAGTGTGACTGTCCCACTTTTCTCGTCGGGGACATGATGGCGCTGCCGTTCGCAGATGGCGCCTTCGACGTCGTCACCACCGGCTACGGCATCCGCAACGTCCCGCTGCTCGAGCCGGCGCTTCGGGAGATCGCGCGCGTGCTGCGGCCGGGCGGGACGCTGCTGTCACTCGATTTCAACCGGCCCGACCCGGCGATCCTGCGCGTCGTGTACCTCGCATATCTCGAGTTGGCCGGCAGCATGCTCGGCTGGGCGCTGCACCGCGACCCGGACACGTACCGCTACATTCCAGCCTCGATTCGCCGCTACCCGGGTGCGCCCCGCGTCGCCACGCTGATGCGCGAGAATGGCTTTGCGCTCGCGGAGTGGATTCCGGTCCTTGGAGGCCTGATGGCGATCCATCGCGCGCGCAGGACGTAGATGGACGTTGATACCACGCGCTGGTCGGGCGACGGCGGCTTCACGCAAGTGCTCGTCGATGCACTGCGCGATCTGCCCGACGTGCTCGCCGTCAGGGTCGAAGACGCGCCCGCGTCGCGCGCCGAAACGGGCTACAACTTCATCGTCAACGAGGTGTACGTCACGTTCGCGACCACCGAGGTGCGCGAGCGGCGCCGGCTCCTGGGGGTCGTGCCCTACTCGCGGACGCGCCCCGCGCCCCGCCTGGACCTGGACGGCCTCTCCTCGATCCTCTCGGCGGCCGCACGCATTGGCGCGCCGGATTATGCAGATCCAGGAATGATCCAGTATCTTCGGACGGAGCGGGTGGTCGCGCCCTACCAGACGAAGGGCGTCAAGATCATCGAGCTGGTCCGCATTTACCGCGCGGGTACGGTCCCGCGCTAAAGCGCAGCATGTCATCCGCCGACAAGAATTCCGGATCAGTCCGCGTGTCTCTAGTCGAGTCGCTCTTCAGCGCCATCATTCGCCTCGACGGCGATTCCCTCGTGCTCCACACGGGTGAGAAGCCCTACGTCGTCACGTCCTCTTCCTCGATGAATGCCTTCCGAGGGCCGCTGGCGTGGGGCCAGGTGGAGCTGTCCACGCGCACGTTAACGACGGAAACGGTCGAGAGCATGCTGGATCAAATGCTCACGCCCGAGCAGCGGCGCGTGCTGAACGAGCTTGGCGCCGTCGAGCATGAGCTCGCGGCGACCGGAGACCGCCCGGCGTTCACCGTCGTCGCGGCGCGTGGCGGCGACGACATCTGGGTCGAGATCCGGCCGCTGCGGGCGAAGCGCGAGGAGGAGCCTCAGGAGGACTACGCGTTGCCGTCGGGCAACGCCGTGCCCGAGCCGCAGGCGCTTGCCGCGCCGGACGGCCATCCCTCATTGGAGATCGTCGCCGACGTCGCGCAGCAGGAGCCGGGGGCCGCAGACGTGACGCAACTGCTCGAGTCCTCAGGACTGATCGAACCCGGCACGCCTGAAGCGATGGAGGACCAGAGACCCAACGCCGCCGTCGTGGCCGCGGAAGAGGCCGCGGAAGAGGCCGCGGCGGCGCGCGCGGCGGAACTGTCGCGGCTCGAGGCGGCCCACGCACAGGAGCTCGCGCGGCGTGAGGCCGCCCACGCGGAGGAACTGGCGCGGCTGGAAGTGGCGCATGCCGAGGAGCTCGACAGCCTGGAGGCGGCCCGCCGCGACGAAGAGGCCCGCCTTGAAGCCGCACGGGCCCAGGAGTCCGCGCGGGAGCCCGATCGAGACGCGGAGCCGCGCACGGCCGTCGTGGTGCCGCTCGTGCGAACGGTGCACGAACCGCCGCCGGCGCCGCCACCCGTCTCGACGGCGCCGGACCTGGATCGCCTGCTGAGCATCGCCGCCGCCAGAGGCGCATCCGGCCTGTATCTTGTCAGCCGATCGGTGCCGGCCATCCGCGTCGAGGGGGAAACGCAGCAGCTCGAAGGCGAGGACGCGCTCGCCCCGAGCGACGTCGAGGCGTTCGTGCTGGCGCTCTCGCCGGGATCAAACGCCGACCTCCTCGACGGCCGCGAGACGTCCGAATGGTTCTACGACGTGCCCGAACTGGGACGCGTGCGGTGTCTCGGCTTCCGCGATCACCGCGGCCCAGGGCTGCTCGTGCGCATGTTGCCGGCACGGGCGATCTCGGCCGAGCAGCTGGGCATCTCGAAGGACATCCAGGCGGTCTGCACTCAACACGAAGGGCTCGTGCTGGTGAGCGGCCCGCGTGCCAGCGGCAAGTCCACGCTCATTGCCACGTTCGTCGACCTGATCAACCGCACGCGGGCGGACCACGTCATTTCGATCGAGCGCCAGATTACCTTCGTGCACGAGAGCCGGCGGTCGTTCATCAGCCAGCGCGAAGTGCGCGGAGAGTCGCAGGACGTCGTTTCGGCGATCCGCGCCGCGCTGCGCGAGGATCCGGACGTTCTGGTGATCGAGGAGCTCCGCGCTCCGGAGGTCGTTGCGGCCGTGCTCGAAGCCGCCGAGTCCGGCCTGCTGGTGCTCGCCGGCATCCGCGCGCCAGGTGCCGGCCCCGCGCTCGAGCGGCTGATTGAACAACTGCCCGCCGAGCGGCGCAACCAGGCGCTGGTGAGCCTGTCGGCGAGCCTGCGTGCGGTCGTCGTGCAGACGCTGCTGCGCAAGCGCGGCGGGGGGCGCGTGGCGGCGCGTGAATTGCTGCTCAGCACGGCGGCGGCCGCGTCCGTGATCGCCGACGGAAAGCTCTTCCAGCTGCCCGCGGCCCTCGAGAGCGGCCGGAAGCTCGGCTGCGTGCCGCTGAACGACTCGCTCGCCGCGCTCGTTCGCGACGGCGTCGTGGATGCGGGAGAGGCCTGGCGCAAGGCGTACGACCGTGAGGGGCTGCTGGCGCTGCTCCGGCGCGAAGGAGTCGACGTGGAAAGGTTGGCGTAGTGGTTGAAGTCGCTGATGTGCGCCGGAAGTTCCGCGCGCGCATCGAAGAAGCCAGGAAGCGCGGGGACGCACGCAGGATCGCGGCCGATCGCGCATCGCAAGAGTACGAGATCTTCCTGAGGGACGTCGCCACGCCCGCATTTCGCATGGTGGCGTCGGTGCTCTCGGCGGAAGGCTACCCGTTCAAGGTGTTCACGCCGGCGGGCGGCGTGCGCATGGCATTCACCAACTCGCGCGACGACTACTTCGAGGTCGAGCTCGACACGGGTTCAGAGGCGCCGCAGGTGATCGGCCGGGTCAACCGGTCGCACGGCGGGCGCGTGACGACGATCGAGCGGCCGGTGCGCGAAGCCACGGCCATCGGCGAATTGAGCGAAGGAGACGTGATCGACTTCGTGCTCGCGGAGATCGATCGATTCGTGTAGGGAGCAATAAGTGGGACAGTCACACTTTCCGAAGCAGGCCCAGGAAAGTGTGACTGTCCCACTTATTTTCTAGATCGCGCCCTCCGAGCGCAGCACGCGGATCCGCTCGCTCCCGAAACCCAGCTCCCGCAGGATCGCCTCCGTGTGCTCCCCCAGCCGTGGCGGCGGCGTCGACACGCGCCCGGGTGTCTCGGAGAGCCTGGCCGGCACGCCCAGCAGCCTGATCGTGCCGGCGGTCGCGTGCTCCAGCGAAACGATCATGTCGCGTGCCGCAAGCTGCGGGTCGGCGAGCACTTCCGGGATGTCGCGAACCGATCCGCAGGGGACGCCCGCGCCGAGCAGCGTCTCCAGGCATTGGCCCCGCGTGAACGCCCGGAACTTTTCGATCAGGATCGGCCGGAGCGTGTCGTAGTTGAGGACGCGCTGCTCGTTGGTGGCGAACTTCGCGTCGCGCGCCAGCGGCTCGAGCTGCATGGCGCCGCACAGGCGGCGCCACTGCTCGTCGTTGCCGACCGCGAGCACGAAGTCGCCATCGGCGGCCGGGAACGTATCGTAGGGCGCGATCGTCGGGTGCCGGTTGCCCATGCGCCGCGGCGTGGTGCCGGCGGCGAAGAAGAGGCCGGCCTGGTAGGTGAGCAGCGACACGACCGAGTCGAGCATCCCGACATCGATGAACTGTCCGCGGCCCGTTCGCTGCCGCGCGAGGAGCGCCAGGGCGATCGCATACGCCGCGTACAAGCCGGCCGTCATGTCGCCGATCGCCACGCCGAGCCGGACTGCCGGCCGATCCGCGTGGCCGGTGACGCTCATCAGCCCGCCTTCGGCCTGCACAACCGAGTCGTAGCCGGGCGCGTCGCGCCGCGGCCCCGTCTGGCCGAACCCCGAGATCGAGCAGTAAATCAGCCGCGGGAAGCGCGGCCCGAGCTGCGCGTACGACAGCCCAAGGCGATCGACCGTGCCCGGCCTGAAGTTCTCAACGACGATGTCGGCGCGTTCGAGGAGCGGATCGAGAATGTCGCGCGCGGCTGGATGTTTCAGGTCGAGCGTGAGGCTTTCCTTGTTGCGGTTGATGCTGAGGTAGTACGCGCTCTCGCCGCCGGGAAACGGCGGCCCCCACGCCCGCGTGTCGTCGCCACGCCCCGGCTGCTCGACCTTGATCACGCGCGCGCCCATGTCGGCGAGCTGCATCGTGCAGTACGGTCCGGAGAGCACGCGGCTCAGGTCCAGTACCGTCGTTCCCGCGAGCGGCGCGTTGGAGTCGGATGATAGGGACATAAGACAACTCGATGGTGAAACCGATCGTCGTCTTCAGCGGCTCGCATCGACTCGCGTGCGAACAGGTGAAGGAGTTTCTTTCACGCGCAGGACGGGTATTCACGGTCAGGAACGTGGATGAAGACGATGACGCCCATCGCGAGCTGATGGCGCTCAACCTCCGCAGCGTCCCGGTGACCGTCGTCGGCGCCGGGCCGCCGCATCGTCGGGGGACTCGAGCCCGCCGCCCTCACGAGCGCGCCCGCAGGGAACGATTCAGCGTGACCAGGTCGGAGAGCAGGGCGTAGGCGGTTTGCGTGAGGCCGCCGTCGAGCTGCGTGATCCCGACGCGGCCGAGCAGGTCGCTCTCCACGTAGAGCGCGTTCGACATGCCCCGCAGCAGCGACAGCGGGTCTTCGCGTTCGAGCTCCTCCGGCGCCACGCGCGCGCGGATCGCTTTTCCCTCGCGACGCGCGGAAGCCACGAGGCGGATCCGGCGGCCGCGCGCGAGCGCGTCGCGCACGGCCGCGCCGGTGAGGTGCGCGATGCCGGTGCGATCGACCTCGCGCGGCGTCATCGCGCCGTCCATCAGGACGTTGACGAGCGCAGCCGTCTTGGCCGCGGCATCCCAGCCGTCCACGTCGAGCGACGCGTCGGCTTCGGCGATGCCCTGCTGCTGCATCTCGGCGAGAGCAGGCTCGAACTCCCCCCCCTCCTCGAGCCTGGTGATGATGTAGTTGGTCGTGCTGTTCACGACGCCGCGAAACCCGGTGATCTCGACGGCCGGCATGGTCTCGCGGACCAGGTTGAACACCGGGATGCCGTCCATCACCGCCCCTTCGAACAGGTAGCGCACGCCCATACGCGCCGCCAGCTCCCGCAGCTCCCGGTACGCGAGCGCGACCGGTCCCTTGTTCGCGCTGACGACGTGCATCCGGGAGAGGAGTGCGAGGCGGACATGATCGATGGCCGGCCGCGCCTCCCTGATGTCGAGCGGCGTCGTTTCCACGACGACGCGGGGCGCTTCTGACGGAGACGCCGCCGCCGCGATCAACTCCAGGCCGCCGGCGATGGGTCCGAGCGGGCCGCCGCCTGCGAGCGCGCGCGAGACGTCCACACCGCCGGGCGCGAACATGCCGCCGCGGCGCCCCGTGGCGATGCCGACGACGCGCGCGTGCAAGTTGTGGTCGCGAGCCAGGCGCTCGCGGCGCTCGTCGAGCAGCGAGGCGAACCGCCGCGCGACATTGCCGAAGCCGACGAGGAGGAGATCGAAGGTCACGGGACGCCTATACCTTGGCCAGCGACTCCAGCAGCACGTTCAGCCGCCCCAGTCCCTCCCGCAGGTACCCGGTGTGCGATCCGAATCCCAGGCGGAAGTACCCGTCCATGTGGAAGTGATCGCCCGGCACGATGAGCACGCTGTGCTCGTCCTTCAGCCGCAGGATCAGCTCCGTGGAGTTGATCGGGTACTTGTAGGCCACGTACACGATCGCGCCGGCTTCGGGCGGCGCGTGCCGGAACTGGTCGCCGTACGCGGCGAGCCATTCGCGCACCACGGGATAGTTGGCGGCGATCATCTGGCGCGTCCGCGCGAGGATCTGCCGGCGCCGCGCGGGCTCGAGCGCCACGCGCGCGAGCAGGTCGCTCATGGCCCCAGGCGCGATCGTCGTGTAGTCGTGGTACGACCACAGGCGCGCGATGAGTTCGGGCGGCGCGACGATCCATCCGATCCGCAGGCCGGGCAGGCCGTACGCCTTCGACAGCCCGCTCGTCACGATCGCGCGGTCGTATCGTCCCCAGACCGAAGGCGTCTCCACACCGTCAAGCTCGGCGCCGCGGTAGATCTCGTCTGACAGCACCCAGGCGCCGTGCGCCGCGGCGATGCGGCAGATGGCCTCGAGGTCGGCGTCGGTCAGCCTGGCGCCCGTCGGGTTATTGGGATTGCAGATCAGAATCAGCTTCGTCTTCGCGGTGACCAGCGAGGCGAGCGCGTCGAGGTCCACGCGCCAGCGCGTGGCTGATCCTTCGCGGACCTCCCGCAGCGCCCAGGGCTTCACCGTGCCGCCGAAACCCCGCGCGAGCCCCCACGCCTGCATGTAGTTGGGCACCATCATGACGACGTCGTCGCCAGGATCGACCAGGTTCCACACCGAAATGCAGTTGGCCTCCGAGCCGCCGTTGGTGACCTCGACGTGGTCCGCCGTCGCGCCGGGATAGATGGCGGCGATCATCCCGCGCAGTTCCGGCGTGCCGTTCGACTGCGTGTACACCAGTTCCTGCCGCAGGAGGAGCGACTGCAACTCCTCTGTGGTGCAGAGTTCTTCAACACGCAGGGGGTGGACGCCGCTCTCGGAGAGGTTGATCTCCACGCGGTTCTCCCACGTCGACTGCATGCGTTCCATGGCGAACTGTTCGAGACGCATGGCATCAGTCTAGTCGAATCTGGTAGTGTTCCCCGTCGGCGGGCATGCCGGACACTTTGCCGGAAACGGTCAGAATCGCCGCGGGTCAGTTCATCATGGGCGCCGACGACGGGGAGGAGGACGAACGTCCCGCGCACGTCGTGGCGATCGACCCGTTCGAGATCGGTGTCCACCCGGTGACCGTGGCCCAGTACGCGCGCTTCCTGCGGGAGACAGGGCACCGCCCGCCGGCCGTGCACGAACTTCCCCTCATCGTGGCGACCGGGGGGCGCGATCGCGAGCACGCGTTCCGCGCCGCGGCGGCGGCTTACGCGTGGGTTGACGGCCTTCAGCCCGAGGAACGCGCGGACCACCCGGTGACCCTCGTCCGGTGGGAGGACGCGTTCGCGTACTGCCAGTGGTTAACGTCTTTGCTGGGGCGGCCTGTCCGCCTCGCCACGGAGGCCGAGTGGGAGTATGCGGCGCGGGCGGGATCGACCGACCGCCTGCCGTGGGGAGACGCGCTCGACCCGTCGCGCGCCAACTTCCTGCTGAATCCGCACGACAGGGCCGCCGCCGGCACGACGCCGGTGCACCGCTACGAGCCGAACGCGTTCGGCGTCTGCGACGTGATCGGCAACGTGTGGGAATGGGTGTCCGCCTGGTACGCGGCGGACTACTACACGCGCTCGCCCGAGCGGAATCCGCGCGGCCCCTCGCGCGGCGCGCTGCGCGTGCTCCGCGGGGGCGGATGGCCCACCTCCGACCCGAAGATGCTCACCTGCAGCTACCGTCACAAGGTGCCCCCCGACACGTACTCCTACAGCATCGGGTTCCGCATCGCCTGCCCGGTGGACTAGACCGTCAGGGTTTCAGTTCCGCGGTCAGCGTGACCGTGGCGCGGATTTCGATCTCGCCAGCGGCAATCGGCGTGGGCATCGCCTGTTTGGCTTCCATGCGCGCGGCGGCCATGTAGGGGATCGGCGGCGGGACGTCGGTGGCCCCTTCCTCGATCTTCAGGATCCGCGCGACGGCAGATCCGGCGCCGGCCGCGGCGGCCTCGGCGCGCGCCCGCGCGTCCGCCACCGCCTGCTTGAGCGCCTCGCGCTCCAGGAGGTCCCGCTCACGCAGGTCGAAGCGGACCGAACCGGCGTGGGTGGCACCGGCGGCGATTGCCGTGTCGATCACGTCGCCGAGCTGCTCCAGCTTGTCCAGGCGCACCTCGATGTGATTCCGGGCCGTGTAGCCGCGCGGGATCTGACGGCCGTTCACGTAATCGAACTCCGGGTTCAGCTGGTAGCCGCGCGTGCGCAGCGCGTCGGCGGGCACGCCCAGCGCGCGGACCTTCTCCTGCACCGCCGTCATCAGTTGGGCGTTGCGCGTGCTCGCGTCTTTCGGCGTCTGCGCGCGGGTCTCGACCGCGAGGTCGACAAACGCCCGGTCCGGCGCGCGCCTGACGGTGGCCTCGCCGTGAGTCACGACGGTCGGCACGCGCACGTCGGCGGGCTGCGCCGCCTGCGCGAAGGCAGCGGGGGCGGCCAGACCCAGCACGAGCGTGAATCTGAGAATTTGAGAACCGGAGGATGTGAGGATTTTCAACACGGAAGCTCCCACAGCAGATTGGACGCCGGGACGCGTGCGTTTGGCCTTTCTAAACCTCCTCCGCCTCTGCGTCCTCGATAAGTCCCGCAATCTCCGGCTGCCCGACGCTCTGCGGGACGCGCTCGATGGGTTCGAGCTCCGGGAGGTCATCGGGAGACGTCACGCCCATCTCGCGGAACTTGCGCGCGGTGACCAGCACGCGGCTCTCCACCGACCGGAGCGTCTTGTTGTAGCCCTCCACGGCGCGGTCCAGGCTCTTTCCGAGCCTGTCGAGGTGTGTCGCCATCACGCGCACGCGGTCGTACAGCTCACGCCCGAGCGCGCTGATCTCCTGCGCGTTCTCCGTCAGTTTCTCCTGGCGCCAGCCGTACGCCACCGCCCGCAGCAGCGCGATGAGCGTCGTCGGGCTCGCGGGGATGACGCGTCGCGCCACGCCGTATTCGATGAGCGTGGGGTCGTGCTGCAGCGCCGCGCTGAAGAAGGTCTCGCCCGGCAGGAACATGAACACCATGTCCGGCGTGTGTTCGAACTGGTCCCAGTACGCCTTGGATCCCAGCGCCTCCATGTGCTGGCGGACCTGCCGCGCGTGATCGCGCAGCTTCAGTTCCTTCGTCCCCTCGTCGGCGCACTCGATCGAGTCGAGGTACGCGGCCAGGGGGGCCTTCGCGTCCACGATGATGTTCTTTCCACCGGGCAGCCGCACGATGAGGTCCGGCGTGAGCCGCCGGTCATCGCCGGATGTCGCGCGCTGCTGCTCGACGAAGTCGCAGTGTTCCACCATCTCCGCCATCTCGACGACGCGGCGAAGCTGGATTTCTCCCCAGCGCCCGCGGATGTGAGGCGTGCGCAGGGCGGTGACGAGCTTCGAGGTTTCCTGCTTGAGGTCGACCTGTGTGGTCGCGAGCGACTTGAGCTGCTCGCTCAGCGCCGAGTAGTCGCCGACCCGCTGCTTCTCGACATCCTGCAGCTTGGTGTCCACCTTCGCCAGCGTGTCTGTGAGCGGCTGGACGATATCGGTGAACGCCTTCTGCCGCGCGGTGAGGTCCGTCTCGGCGTGCTGTTTGAGCTGCGCGAACTTGGTTTCCGCCAGCGCGAGGAACGATCGGTTGTTGGTCTCGAGCGCGTGCTTCGACAGCGCGTCGAACGTGTCCTTCATGCGCGATTCCGTGTCGCGAAGCAGCGCCAGCTTCTCCTCGCCCGCGCGGCGCTCCGCGTCGAGGCGCGCGCGGGCATCGGCGACCTCGGCAGCGCTGCGCCCGCGAACCCAGAGATACACGGCCACCGCCGCGCCGAGGCCGAGCGCGAGGCCGGCGATGAATTGTTCGGGAACCACGCTCGAATGTTAGGCGAAAGCGGCGGTATGATCTAGAGGGTCGCATGCCTGAGCTGTCCGCCGACGAACGCCGCCGTTATGCGCGCCATCTCGCGATGCCCGAGGTCGGCGTGGCCGGGCAGCAACGCCTGAAAGCGGCGCGCGTGCTGTGCATCGGCGCCGGAGGGCTGGGGTCTCCCGCGACGCTCTACCTCGCGGCGGCCGGAATCGGCACCCTCGGTCTCGTCGAGTTCGACCGCGTCGACGTTCACAATCTCCAGCGCCAGGTGCTCTACACCGACGCGGACGTGGGGCGCCCCAAGCTCGCCGTCGCCGCCGCGCGCCTCCGCGCGCTCAACCCGGCGATCACGGTCCGCGAGCACGACACGCCGTTCCGCGCGGCCGTCGCCCTGGACCTGGTGCGCGACTACGACATCGTGGTGGACGGGAGCGACAACTTCGCGACGCGCTACCTGGTGAACGACGCGTGCGTGCTGTCGGGACGGCCGAACGTGTACGGCAGCATCTTCCGGTTCGAGGGGCAGGCCGCGGTCTTCGCGGCGAAGGGGGGACCCTGCTACCGTTGCCTCCATCCCGATCCGCCGCCGCCAGGGTTGATTCAGAACTGCGCCGAAGGGGGCGTGCTGGGCGTCCTGCCGGGCATCATCGGCGCAATCCAGGCCGCGGAAGCCACGAAGCTGGCGCTCGGTGAAGGAGAGCCGCTCATCGGCCGCCTCCTCGTCTTCGACGCGCTCGCGATGCGCTTCCGCGAGCTGAAATTGGATCGCGACCCGCAGTGCCCGGTCTGTGGGGACGCGCCGGCGATCACGACCCTGCAGGATTACGACGAGTACTGCGACGGCATCGTGACGGAGGATTCCGACAGCGTGACTGTTGAAGAACTGAAGGAGCGGATGGATCGGCGCGCGGACTTCGTGCTCGTGGACGTGCGGGAGCCGTCCGAGTACGACATCTGCCGGATCCCGGGGGCGCAACTCATCCCACTCGGACAGCTCAGCGAGCGCCTGGCTGAAATCCCCAAGGATCGCGAGGTCATCCTCCAGTGCCGGTCGGGCCTCAGAAGCGCGCGGGCCACGCACTTCCTCCGGGGGCAGGGATACCGAAACGCCCACAACCTCGAAGGGGGCATCCTCGCGTGGATCGATCGCATCGATCCGACCCAGCCTAAGTATTGATATCCAGGGACTTAGCACGAGTTGCTCGGGTCCTGCTTGATCCGACCGGAACGGTCGGATTAAAATAGGACGTTTCCGGTCGGAATTACACCGGAGTGTCTATGCTGAGGCTCTCGAAGAAGTCGGATTACGCGTTGATCGCGATGAAGCACCTGGCCGCCCAGTCGGACCGCGGTGCGGCGAGCGCTCGGGAGATCGCGCGGCAGTACGACATTCCCGTCGAGCTGCTCGCGAAGGTGCTGCAGCGCCTCGTGCAGCGCGGTCTGCTGTCGTCGCACCAGGGCACGCGTGGCGGGTACCGGCTGGCGCGCCCGGCGACGGCCATCTCCGTCGCCGACGTCATCCAGGCGATTGACGGACCCCTGACGGTCACCGCGTGCTCGGTCGAGGACACCGACTGCGACCAGTACTCCTCCTGCAGCGTGCGCGACCCGCTGTGGCGCATCAAGGATCGGATCGTCTCGGCGCTGGCGACCTGCAGCGTGCAGGATCTGACGATCGACGAGCCGGTTGCCGCTCCGGCGGCGTTCACGAAGAAACTCGAAGTGCGGAGCTAGGCGGACGATGTTGCAGATTAGCGAGAACGCCGCGGGAATCATCACCAGGATGCTCGACAAGAACGGGCTGACGGGCGGTGGCCTGCGCATCGGCGTCAAGGCGGGCGGCTGCTCCGGATTCAGCTACGTCTTCGGATGGGAAGCCGGTCCGAAGGATGCCGATCGTGTGTTCGAGGGCCCGAACGGGGCGAGGGTGTTCGTCGACCCTAAGAGCCTGCGCGTGCTCGACGGAACGGTGCTCGACTACGACACGAGCCTGCTCAGCAAGGGGTTCATTTTTCAGAATCCGAACGCGAAGTCCACGTGCGGGTGCGGGACGTCGTTCAGCGTCTAAGCGTTCAGGGTTCAGGGTTCAGGACGATGTCGACAGCCAACGAAACGATCGAACAGCTCGCGAAGCAGGAATACAAGTACGGCTTCGAGACGCACGTTGAAACGGAGGAGATCCCGAAGGGGCTCGACGAGGATGTCATCCGGCTGATCTCGTCGAAGAAGCACGAGCCCGAGTGGCTGCTCGAGTGGCGCCTGAAGGCGTATCGCCTCTGGCTCACGATGAAGGAGCCCACGTGGCACAACGTGCACTACGACCCGATCGACTACCAGAGCATCGTCTACTACTCGGCGCCGAAGAACCGGCCGAAGCTCAACTCGCTGGATGAGGTCGACCCCGAGGTGCGGCGGACGTTCGAGAAGCTGGGGATTCCGCTCGAGGAGCAGAAGCTGCTGGCGGGTGTCGCCGTGGACGCGGTGTTCGACAGCGTGTCGGTCGCGACGACCTTCCGCGAGAAGCTGAAGGGGCTCGGGATCATCTTCTGCTCGTTCTCCGAGGCGGTGCAGGCGCATCCGGACCTGGTGCGGAAGTACCTCGGGTCGGTCGTGCCGTACTCGGACAACTACTTCGCCGCGCTGAACTCCGCGGTCTTCAGCGACGGCTCGTTCGCCTACATCCCCAGGGGGGTGAAGTGCCCGATGGAGCTGTCCACGTACTTCCGGATCAACGCGAAGAACACGGGGCAGTTCGAGCGGACGCTGATCGTCGCGGAAGAGGGGGCGTCGGTGAGCTACCTCGAGGGATGCACGGCGCCGATGCGCGATGAAAACCAGCTGCACGCGGCGGTCGTGGAGCTGGTCGCGCTGCAGGATGCCACGATCAAGTACTCGACGGTGCAGAACTGGTACCCCGGCGACAAGGACGGCAAGGGGGGCATCTACAACTTCGTGACCAAGCGCGGTCTCTGCAAGGGGACGCGGTCGAAGATCACGTGGACCCAGGTGGAGACCGGCTCGGCGATCACGTGGAAGTATCCGAGCTGCATCCTGCAGGGGGACTACTCGGTGGGCGAGTTCTACTCGGTCGCCGTCACGAACAACCGGCAGCAGGCGGACACCGGCACGAAGATGATCCACCTCGGCAAGGGCACGAAGAGCACCATCGTGTCGAAGGGGATCTCGGCCGGCTTCGGCCAGAACACGTATCGCGGTGCCGTGAAGGTCGGCAAGAACGCGGCGAACGCGCGGAACTACTCGCAGTGCGACTCGCTGCTCATCGGCGACAAGTGCGGCGCGCACACGTTCCCGTACCTCGAGATCAAGAACACGACCGCGCAGGTCGAGCACGAGGCGTCGACGTCGAAGATCGGCGAAGACCAGATCTTCTACCTGCGCCAGCGCGGCCTGCCCACCGAGGACGCGGTGAACATGATCGTCAGCGGCTTCTGCAAGGAAGTATTCCGCGAGCTGCCGATGGAATTCGCTGTGGAGGCCCAGAAGCTCCTCAGCGTCAGCCTGGAAGGATCAGTAGGGTAATGATGCTCGAGATTCGCAATCTGCAGGTCCGCGCGGAAGGGAAGCAGATCCTGCGCGGGATCGACCTCAGGGTGGACCGTGGCGAAGTGCACGCCATCATGGGCCCGAACGGCTCCGGGAAGAGCACGCTCGCGCGCGCCCTCTCCGGTCACCCGCAATACGAGGTGACCGGCGGCGAGGTCACCTACGACGGCAAGGACCTGCTCTCGATGGATCCGGACGAGCGGGCGCGTGAAGGGGTCTTCATGGCGTTCCAGTACCCGGTCGAGATCACCGGCGTGAACAACGCGTACTTCCTGAAGGCCGCGCTGAATGCGAAGCGCGCGCACCAGGGGCAGCCGGAGCTCGACGCCGTGGAGTTCATGCAGTTCATCCGCGAGAAGGCGCAGCTGCTCGACATCGACCAGGCGATGCTCGGGCGATCGGTGAACGAGGGATTCTCGGGCGGCGAGAAGAAGCGGAACGAGATCTTCCAGATGACGGTGCTCGAGCCGCGGCTGGCGATCCTCGACGAGACCGACTCGGGGCTGGACATCGACGCGCTGAAGACGGTGTCGACCGGCGTCAACGCGCTGCGCTCCCCGGATCGTTCGATGATCGTGGTCACGCACTACCAGCGTCTGCTGAACTACATCGTGCCCGACTTCGTGCACGTGCTCGTTGACGGGCGCATCGTCAAGTCCGGCCGCAAGGACCTGGCGCTCGAGCTCGAAGAGAAGGGCTACGGTTGGGTCGAGGACGCCGCCCGCGCAGAGGCGCTCCGGGCGTGAGCGATCGCACGATCGGACAGGGCGCAACCGGCGTGGCGGAAACCGCGCACGCCAACACGTTTCTTCTGGAGTACGACCGCCTGAATGCCGGTGCCGGCGCATCGCACGCCGCGTGGCTGCGCGAGCTGCGCGGCCGGGCGCTGACGCGCTTCGCCGAGCTGGGCATTCCGACCACGCGCGACGAGGAGTGGCGGTTCACGAACATCTCGCCGATCGGCGAAACGCCGTTCCGGATGGCGGGAGAGGCGGGCGGCGCGGCGGCGGCGCTCCTCGAGGCGGTCGACACCGGCCGCGCCCAGCGCGTCGTCGTCATCAACGGGCGGTATTCGGCGGAGCTGTCGTCCGCGCAGTGGCAGCGCGGGGTGAAGGTGGAAAGCCTCGCCGCGGCGCTGGCCAGAGGCGGCAGCGAGGTCGAGGGGCTCCTGGGGCGGATCGCGGCGTTCGACAGCCGTGCGTTCGTCGCGCTCAATACCGCGTTCCTGCAGGACGGCGTGTTCCTGCGCGTGCCGCGCGGCGCGATCGTCGAGCGCCCGGTGCATCTCGTGTTCGTGTCGGCGGCTTCGGCCGCCGAGCCGGTGATGACACACCCGCGCGTGCTCGGCATCGTCGGCGACGGCGCGCAGGTCAGGATCGTCGAGAGCTACGTGGGCGCGGAGGGCTCCCGGTACCTCACGAACGCCGTGGCCGAGTTCGAGATTGGCGAGAACGCCATCGTGGATCACTACAAGGATCAGCGCGAGGCGCCGGCGGGCTTTCATATCGGCCTGCAGGCGGTCCGCTGCGCGCGGAGCAGCACGTTCCTGTCGCACGCCTTCACGCTCGGCGGCCAGATCGTGCGCAACGAGGCGATCGCCATCCTCAACGGCGAAGGGGTGGACTGCACGCTGAACGGCCTCTATCTCAGCGACGGCCAGCGCCTGGTGGACAACCACACGCTCATCGACCACGCCCAGCCCCACTGCGGCAGCCACGAGCTGTACAAGGGCATCCTCGCGGGGCGCTCGCGCGCGGTGTTCAACGGCAAGATCATCGTGCGGCCCGACGCGCAGAAGACCGACGCGAAGCAGACCAACCGCGCGCTGGTGCTCTCCGACGAGGCGCAGATCAACACCAAGCCGCAGCTGGAGATCTTTGCCGACGACGTGAAGTGCACGCACGGGGCGGCGATCGGTCAGCTCGATGAGGAGGCGCTGTTCTACCTTCGCGCCCGCGGGCTGACGGCGCGGGAGGCGCGCGACATGCTCATCCACGCGTTCGCGGGAGACATTCTGAACCGCGTCAAGATCGACACGCTGCGCGCGCAGCTCGAGACCGAGCTGTTTGCGCAGCTGCAGCGCGACGGCGTTATGTAGCGCGGGCCTTCCAGGTCCGCGCGCGCGAGCCCGGAAGGCTCGCGCCACAGGAAGACGGTGATGCTCACGACGGCCACAGCCGCGGCGCTCGACGTCGCGCGGGTTCGCGCGGATTTCCCCATCCTCTCCCGCACCGTCCGCGGCGGGAAGCCGCTCGTGTATCTCGACAACGCCGCGACGACCCAGAAGCCGCAGGCGGTGCTGGATGCGCTCCTTCAGTACTACTCCGGGGAGAACGCGAACGTGCACCGTGGCGTGCACGAGCTGAGCGAGCGGGCCACGGCCGCGTTCGAAGCGGCCCGCGAGAAAGTGCGGCAGTTCCTGAACGCCGGGACGAACCGCGAGATCATCTTCACGCGCAACGCGACGGAAGCCATCAACCTGGTGGCGCAGACCTTCGGCGCGCAGAACCTCGGTGCCGGCGGTGAAGTGGTGATTACGGAAATGGAGCACCACTCGAACATCGTCCCGTGGCAGATGATCTGCGAGCGGCAGCGGGCGCGGCTCCGCGTGGCGCCGATCTCGGACGCCGGCGAGCTGGATCTCGAACGCCTTGACGCCCTGATCGGCCCGCGCACGAGGATCGTGGCCGTCACCCATCTCTCCAACGCGCTCGGCACGATCAACCCGGTGAAGCAGATTGCCGCGATGGCCCACGCCCGCGGGGCCGCGGTGCTCCTGGACGGCTCGCAGGCCGCCTATCACCTCAAGGTGGACGTGCGGGATCTCGACTGCGACTTCTACGCGGCGACCGGGCACAAGCTGTACGGTCCGACGGGCATCGGTGTCCTGTACGGCCGCCACGCGCTGCTCGAGTCGATGCCTCCGTACCAGGGGGGCGGTGACATGATCAGTTCCGTCACCTTCGAGAAGACGACGTACAACGTGCCCCCCTATAAATTCGAGGCAGGCACCCCGCATATCGCGGGCGCGGTGGGGCTCGGCGCCGCCGTCGACTACATCGACGCGGTCGGGCGCGATCGCATTGCCGCCCACGAGGCCGGGCTGCTCGCCTACGGCACATCGCTGCTCGAGCAGATCCCCGGCCTGCGGATCATCGGCACGGCGAGCGGGAAGGCGAGCATTCTCTCGTTTGTCATGGACGGCATCCACCCGCATGACATCGGGACGATCGTGGACCGCGAGGGGGTCGCGATCCGGACCGGGCATCACTGCGCGCAGCCGGTGATGGAGCGCTTCGGCGTTCCGGCGACGGCGCGTGCGTCGCTGGCGATGTACAACACGCGCGAGGATCTGGACGCGCTCGCGCGCGCCCTCGACAAGGTGCGCGAGGTGTTCGCCTGATGTCGGAGCTGCAGGACCTCTACCAGGAGGTCATCCTCGATCACAACCGCCGGCCGCGGAATTTTCGCGAGCAGCCGCCACCCGCGCGCCGCGCCGAGGGCTTCAACCCGCTCTGCGGCGACCGTCTGACGCTCTACGTCGATCTCGACGGCGAGGTCATCCGCGACCTCAGCTTCGTCGGATCCGGCTGCGCGATCTCGAAGGCCTCCGCGTCCCTGATGACCGACGCGCTGAAAGGGAAGACGGTCGCCGAGGCCGAGCGGCTCTTCGACCGCTTCCACGAGATGGTCACCTCGCCCACGGACACGGCGGCCGGAGACCTCGGCAAGCTGTCGGTCCTCGCAGGGGTCCGCGAGTTCCCGACGCGCGTGAAGTGCGCCAGCCTGGCGTGGCACACGCTCAAGGCGGCGGTCAAAGCCAGCGGCGCGCCCGCCCCGGTGTCCACGGAAGATCCGTCCGCCTGAGGCGGACTTTTCCCATGAAGAACCTGCCCGTGATTCCAGATCACTTCGACATACCCGGTACCGACTCGCTTCCGAGTGACTCCATCGCGGACATCGTGCCCGATCCCGGGAAAATCGCGGAACTGCAACCGCCGATTGTGGATGCCTTGAAGACCGTGTTCGACCCCGAGATCCCCGTCAATATCCACGAGCTGGGGCTGATTTACGACATCGTCGTCGACAGGGACGCGAACGCGGGCATCCGCATGACACTCACCGCGCCGGCCTGCCCGGCGGCGCAGTCCCTCCCGGTGGAGGTCCGCAACAAGGTGGCCGCGGTTCCCGGCGTCCGGAGCGCCCGCGTGGAGATCGTCTGGGAGCCGGCGTGGACCAAGGACCGGATGAGCGACACGGCAAAATTGCAGCTCGGGCTCTGGTAGTCCTCACCGCAGAACACGCGGAACCCGCAGAACAACGACGTCTTCAGCGTTTTCGGCGGGTTCTGCGGTTACACTTTGAGCAGCCGTGAAGCGTCCCGTCTATCTCGACTACCACGCCACCACGCCGGTCGACCGTCGCGTCTGCGACGCGATGCTTCCGTACTTCTGCGAGACGTTCGGCAACGCCGCTTCGAAGACGCACCCCTATGGGTGGGATGCGGCCGATGCCGTGCAGCTCGCCCGCGAGCAGGTGGCGCGGCTCGTGGGCGTCAGCGCGAAAGAGATCTGCTTCACCAGCGGCGGCACCGAGGCGAACAATCTCGCGGTGCAGGGGGCGGCCCGCGCGAACCGCGCGCGCGGCAATCACATCGTGACCGCGTGCACCGAGCACAGCTCGGTGATCGACACGGCCCGGCACCTGGAAGAAGAAGGGTTTCGCGTCACCGTCCTTCCGGTCGGCGCCGACGGCCTGATCGACTTGAACCGGCTCGAGGACGCGCTCGACGATCGCACGCTGCTCGTCAGCGTGATGGCCGGGAACAACGAGATCGGCGTGCTGCAGCCGATTCGCGAAGCGGCCGCGATTGCCGCGAAACGCGGCGTGCCGTTTCACACCGACGCGGTGCAGGCCGCGGGCAAGGTTCCGTTCGACGTCGCGGCGCTCGGCGTCGATCTCGCGTCGATGTCGGCGCACAAGATGTACGGCCCGAAGGGAATCGGCGCGCTGGTGGTGCGCCGGCGCAAGCCTGGCATCGAGATCGAGGCGATGATGCACGGCGGCCGCCACGAGCAGGGACTGCGATCGGGCACGCTCAACGTTCCGGGGATCGTCGGATTCGGCCGGGCGGCGGAGATCTGCGCGGCGGAGCTCGAGACGGAGGCCCCCCGGCTGGCCTCGCTGCGCGACCGCCTGCTCGGCCGCCTGCGCGAGCTGGGCGGCGTCACCGTGAACGGATCGCTGGAACGCCGATTGCCACATAATCTGAACGTCGCGTTCGCGGGGGTCGAGCCGGAGGCGCTGCTCATGAGTCTCGGCGATCTTGCGATCTCGACCGGATCCGCGTGCGCTTCGGCAAGCGCGGCCCCTTCGCACGTGCTGACCGCGCTGGGACTCGGCGACGACCTGGCGCGGGCATCACTCCGCTTCGGTCTCGGCCGGTTTACGACCGAAGAGGAGATCGACTTTGCCGCCGACCGGGTCGCCAACGCCGTGCGGCAGCTCAGGGAAAAGGCCGCGCGGCTCGGCGTCGCGCGCTGAGCTCGGCTCGACCGGAAGCGCTCGGCGGGCGTCTTAAAGAACACGGTGGCCTCCATGGATCCTGCTCGCAAGGCGGTCGCATTCGTCCTCTTGTCGGTCCTGCTGGTGCCGGCCGAAGCGCTGTCGCAGACGGCGGAGGGGCCGGGCTCCGGGCCCGCGAAGCCCGCCGCGCCGAACCCTGACCCGCCAGTGTCGCTCGAACGGATCCGCCGCGGCCTCGCCGTGCAGGCGCGCACGAGGGAATCGCGCGACGGGCTCAAGCTCGAGTACTTCATCGAGGTGTACGGACAGGCGCCGCGCCTGGCGCTGTTCACGCCCGAAGAGAACGTCGCCACGGCGCCTGTCATGTACGGCGGTATGACACACCGCGAATTCCTCCACGTGGTGACGCCCGAGGAATTCCGCGCTCCGGCCGCCGACATCTCCGGCGCCATCGCCGCGCTCCTGAACTGGTACGCCCGGAAGCGCGCCGGCGGCACCACGCCGGGGCGCTGAAATCCGCCAATATAACTATCTTTTATATAACGTTTAACACTATCAATTTGACCAATGGTCCCGCCCCGTACACAGTAGGGCATGGACCACCCGCGCAGCCGCACCGTCACGCAGGGCGCGCACCGTGCACCCGCGCGCGCCATGCTGAAGGCCATCGGCTTCACAGACGATGACCTGCGGCGCCCCCTCATCGGCATCGCCAACACCTGGACCGAAATCGGACCGTGCAACTTCCACCTCCGCGATCTCGCCGTCGCGGTGAAGGAAGGGGTGCGCGCGGCCGGCGGCACGCCGATGGAGTTCAACACGGTTTCGATCTCCGACGGCATCACGATGGGCACCGAGGGCATGCGCACGTCGCTCGTGAGCCGCGAGGTGATTGCGGACTCGATCGAGCTGGTCGCGCGCGGCAATCAGCTGGACGGTGTCGTCGCGCTCGTCGGCTGCGACAAGACGATCCCGGGTGCGGTGATGGCGCTCGCGCGCCTGGATGTTCCCGGCCTGGTGCTCTACGGCGGCTCCATTGCGCCGGGCCGCGTGGACGGCCGCGACGTGACGGTGCAGGACGTCTTCGAGGCCGTGGGCGCGCACGCGGCCGGCCGGATCGACGCCGCGGCGCTGCGGCGGATCGAGGATGGCGCCTGTCCCGGCGCCGGCGCGTGTGGCGGGCAGTTCACCGCGAACACGATGGCCACCGTCTGCGAGTTCCTGGGCATCTCGCCGATGGGCAGCGGCTCGGTGCCGGCCGTCGACTCCGCGAAGGCGGGCGTGGCCCGCGATGCCGGGCGCCTCGTGATGAAGCTGGTGGCCGACGGCCCGCGGCCGCGGCAGGTCATCACGGCGGCATCCATTGAAAACGCGATCGCATCCATCGCCACCACCGGCGGATCGACGAACGGCGTGCTGCACCTGCTCGCGATCGCGCGTGAAGCGGGGCTCGCGCTCGATCTCGACGCCTTCGATCGCATCAGCGCGCGCGTGCCGCTGCTCGCGGACCTCAAGCCGGGCGGCCGGTTTGTCGCCACCGATCTGCATCGTGCGGGGGGCACGCGGCTCCTCGCCGAGCGCCTGCGCCAGGCGGGGCTGCTGCACGAGAACGCGATCACCGTGTCGGGGCGCACGATTGGCGAAGAGGCGAGCGCCGCCGAGGAAACGCCGGGGCAGCTCGTCGTCCGGCCGGTCGATCGCCCGATCGCTGAATCCGGCGGCCTGGCGATCCTGCGCGGGAATCTCGCGCCGGACGGGTGCGTCGTCAAGCTCGCGGGGCACTCGCTTCGGCGCCACGCGGGGCCGGCGCGCGTGTTCGACAGCGAAGAGGCCGCGTTCGAGGCGGTGCAGCGCGGCGCCATTCGCGCCGGTGACGTTGTCGTCATCCGGTACGAGGGGCCGCGCGGCGGGCCCGGCATGCGGGAGATGCTCGCGGTGACGGCGGCGATCGTCGGTGCGGGCCTCGCCGACTCGGTGGCGCTCGTCACCGACGGCCGGTTCTCCGGCGCGACGCACGGCCTGATGGCGGGGCATGTCGCCCCGGAAGCGGCCAGCGGCGGGCCGATCGCCGCGGTCGAAGACGGCGACACCGTCGCGTTCGACGTGCCCGCGCGCCAGCTTCGCGTCGAGGTGAGCGACACCACGCTCGCCGACCGCCTGTCGCGGTGGACCGCCCCTGCTCCCCGCTATGCGACCGGCGTGCTCGCGAAGTACAGCCGCCTGGTGGCCTCGGCGTCCGCCGGAGCGGTGACGGGATAAGCGATGACGGATTCTGGCCAACGCCGCACCGGCGCGCAGATTCTCTGGGAGTGCGTCGTACGCGAAGGCGTGCGCGACGTGTTCGGCTATCCCGGCGGCGCCATCCTCCCGGCGTACGACGCGATGCTGGAGTTCCCCATCCGGCACGTGCGCGTGCGCCACGAGCAGGGGGCGACGCACATGGCGGACGGCTACGCGCGCGCGTCGGGCCGCGTGGGGGTCGCGGTCGCGACGTCCGGGCCGGGCGCGACCAACATGGTGACCGGCATCGCGACGGCGATGATGGACTCCTCGCCGATCGTGTGCATCACCGGGCAGGTCGGCAGCCGGCTGATTGGCACCGACGCGTTCCAGGAAACCGACATCACCGGCGTCACGCTCCCGATCACGAAGCACAACTACCTCGTGACGCGTCCGGAAGACGTCGCGCCCGCCGTGCGCGAGGCGTTTCACGTGGCGCGATCCGGACGGCCGGGGCCGGTGCTGGTCGACATCACCAAGGACGCGCAGCAGGGATCGTGCGCGTTCGACTACGACGCGGCGGCCCCTGCGCGCGCGCGCCGGCCGGTTCCGCGGCCGTGCGCCGACGAGATTGCGGCGGCGCTCGCGCTCATCAACGCGGCGGAACGGCCGGTGATCCTCGCCGGGAACGGCGTCATCCAGTCGGGCACGTCGAGCGCGCTCCGGGCGCTGGCCGAGCGCGCGCAGGTTCCGGTCGCCGCGACGCTGCTCGGCCTCGGCGGGTTCCCCGCCTCGCACCCGCTCAGCCTCGGCATGATGGGCATGCACGGCGAGGCGTGGGTGAACACCGCGATCCAGGAATCGGATCTGCTCATTGCGCTCGGGATGCGGTTCGACGATCGCGTGACCGGCAACATCCGGACGTACGCCACCGGCGCGCGGAAGATTCACGTCGAGATCGATCCCGCCGAGGTGAACAAGAACGTCAAGGTGGACCTCGCCCTGGTCGGCGACCTGCGCGACGTGCTCGACGATCTGCTGCCCGGCATCGCGCCGCCGCCGCCGGGCCGCCGCGCCTGGCTGGCGCGTATCCGCGATCTCAAGGGAGACTCGGCCGTCCTCGACATCCAGAACCTGCCGGACAACGGCCATCTGTACGCCGCGCACGTGATTCACGACCTGTGGCGCGCCACCGGCGGTCGCGCGCTCGTCGTCACCGACGTCGGCCAGCACCAGATGTGGGAGGCGCAGTACTACCACCACGACTCGCCGCGCTCCCTGATCACGTCGGGCGGGCTGGGCACGATGGGATTCGCGCTGCCGGCCGCGATCGGCGCCAAGCTGGCGCGGCCCGACGCCGAGGTCTGGGCGATCGCCGGCGATGGCGGCTTCCAGATGACGATGGCGGAGCTGGCGACGATCGCGCAGGAGCAGCTCGACATCAAGATCGGCATCATCAACAACGGGTATCTCGGGATGGTGCGGCAGTGGCAGGAGTTCTTCTACGAGCGCCGGTATGCGGCGACGCCGCTGCTCAGCCCGGACTTCGTGGCGCTGGCCGGGGCGTACGGCGTGCCCGGGGTCACGGTCAGCCGGCGCTCCGAGGTGAGCCGCGCGGTTGAAGCCGCGCGCGCGCACCGCGGCGCGATGCTCGTCGACTTCCGCGTGGAGCAGGAGGACACCGTCTACCCGATGGTGCCTGCCGGCGCGGCACTGCACGACATGATCCGGCGCCCGAGCCCGATCGCGGAAACGGGCGCCGACCCGGACTAGGGAAGTCAGGAGGAACGAGTGGCTGTCACGCTGTCCGTTCACGTCGAAGACAAACCCGGATCGCTCGATCGCGTGGCGTCGCTGATCCGGCGGCGCGCGTTCAACATCATCTCGCTGGCCGTCGGCCGCTCCGAGCAGCCCGACGTCTCGCGGATGACGATCGTCGTGGACACGGACGCGGACGGCGCGAGGCGGATCGAAGCCAACCTGTACAAGCTCCTCAACGTGCTGCAGGTGCAGAACATCACGACCTCGCCGTCGATCGTGCGCGACATGGCCCTCGTCAAGGTTGCCGCCACCGAGCAGACGCGATCGTCCGTCGTCCAGCTCGCCGAGGTGTTCCGGGCGCGCATCGTGGACGTGGCGCCCGACTCGCTGGTGATCGAGATCACCGGGACGGAAGACAAGGTGGACGGGCTCGTGGAGGTGCTGCGGCCGTACGGCGTGCTGGAGCTGGTGAGAACCGGGCGGATCGCGATCGCGCGCGGCGCGCGCCCGGCGGCACGGGCGGAGGGGCCGCGCCAGCTGCCCGGCCAGGCGCCGGTTGAGACGCCCGGCATCTCGTGTTCAGTGTAGGAGCAGGAACAATGGCGACGATGTATTACGACGACTCGGCGGATCTTTCGCTCATCCGCGGGCGCAAGGTGGGGATCATCGGCTACGGATCGCAGGGGCACGCGCACGCGCTGAACCTGCACGACAGCGGCGTGACGGTCCGCGTCGGGCTGGCGCCCGCGAGCGCATCGCGTGCCGCCGCGACCGCGGCGGGCCTCACCGTCGGCACGCCGGCGGAGGTCGCGACGTGGGCGGACGTGGTGATGATGCTCGTCCCGGACACGTCGCAGCCGCAGGTCTATCGGGAGTCGATCGCGCCGCACCTCGCACCTGGAAAGATGTTGATGTTCGCGCACGGGTTCAACGTCCGGTTCGGGACGATCGTGCCGGGGCCGGGCATCGACGTGACGATGGTCGCCCCCAAGACGCCGGGCCACCGCCTGCGCGAGGTCTTCGTGGAAGGGGGAGGCACGCCGGCGCTGCTCGCGGTGCACCAGGACGCGACGGGCCGCGCCAAGGCGCTGACCTTGTCGTACGCCCGCGCGCTCGGCGCGACGCGTGCCGGCGTCATCGAAACGACCTTCGCGGAGGAGACCGAGACGGATCTCTTCGGCGAGCAGGCGGTGCTGTGCGGCGGCGTCAGCGCGCTGGTGCGCGCCGGATTCGAGACGCTGGTCGAGGCCGGCTACCAGCCCGAGATCGCGTACTTCGAGTGCCTGCACGAGCTGAAACTGATCGTGGACCTGATGTACCGCGGCGGCCTCAACTACATGCGGTACTCCGTGAGCGACACGGCGGAGCACGGCGACTATACCGGCGGCCCGCGCATCGTCACGGATGACACGCGCCGCGCGATGCGCGCGCTGCTCGACGAGGTGCGCGACGGCAGCTACGCGCGGCGGTGGGTCCACGAGAACGAGGCGGGCCGGCCGTGGTTCAGCGCCGAGCGGGCGCGCCAGCAGGATCAGCTGCTCGAGCAGGTCGGCGCGACGCTCCGCGCGATGATGCCGTTCGTCAAACCGGTGACCGTCACTCCCGCCGGCACGCGGCCGCAATCGCCATCTGCGGCCGGCGTGGCCGGAGTGTAGGGCGTCATGCGGTCCGCGCATGTCTGGATGGACGGACGGCTGGTGCCTCCCGAGCAGGCGACCGTCCCCGTGCTCACGCCCGCCCTGCACTACGGCGTTGCCGTGTTCGAGGGCATCCGCTGCTACGCCACGCGGCGGGGTCCCGCGGTGTTCCGGCTGCAGGAACACATGGCGCGGCTCGCCGACTCGGCCGCGATCCTCGGCTTCCGCGAGCTGGGCTACACGCCCGCGGAGCTGGCGCAGGCCACGCACGAGACGATCCTCGCCAGCGGTTTCGAGGAATGCTACATTCGCCCGCTCGTCTACCTGGCCGACGGCGGCTGGAACCTGACGGTCGATACCGGCGTGCCGCGCTGCACCATTGCCGTGTGGCGCTGGGATACGTATCTCGGCGCGGACGCGCTCGAGCAGGGGGTCCGGGCGAACATCTCGTCGTTCACGCGGCTGCATCCCAACGTCGCGATGACGAAGGCCAAGATCTCGGGCAACTACGTGAACTCGGTGCTCGCGAAGACCGAGTCGGTCAGGCTCGGCTTCGACGAGGCGATCCTGCTGGATCCGCAAGGTTACGTGGCGGAGTGCACCGGCGAAAACATCTTCGTCGTCAACCGCGGCCGCCTGCTCACGCCGCCGACCTCGGCGATTCTCGAGGGCCTGACGCGCGACGCGATCATCACGCTCGCCGGCGACGCCGGCCTGCCCGTGGTGGAGCAGCCGGTGAGCCGCGACGATCTGTACCGCGCCGACGAGATCTTCGTCTGTGGCACCGCGGCGGAGGTGATCGGCCTTCGCGAGGTGGACTTCCGTCGCATCGGATCAGGCCGGACGGGGCCCATCACGCGGCAGCTCCAGCAGGCGTATCACGCGGTGGTCCGCGGTGAGCACCCGCGCTCCGAAGAGTGGCTCGCGTACGTCCGTTCCGGCGCGGAGGCTGAATCGCAAGTCGTGGGATAAACTGGCAGGGTCATGAAAATCGTGGTGGCCCACAGCCCTGATTCCGACGACGCGTTCATGTTCTACGGCCTGGCGAGCGGAGCGATCGGATCCGACACGTACGAAATCGGCCAGGTCCTGTCCGACATCGAGTCGCTGAATCGCGCGGCGTTCCAGGGACGCTACGAGGTCACGGCGGTCTCCTTCCACGCGTACGCGCACCTCTTCGACACGTACGCGCTGCTGCCGCACGGCGCGAGCATGGGCGATCGGTACGGCCCCGTGCTCGTGACGCGCCGCGGCGGCCCCTCTTCGCTCGACGGTGTGAAGGTGGCGATCCCGGGCACGCTGACGACCGCGTTTCTCGCCCTGCGCCTGTATCGCCCGGACGTCGAGTACGACGTCATGCCATTCGATGAGATCCAGAACGCGGTGCGCGACGGCCGCGCGCAGGCCGGGCTGCTGATCCACGAGGGGCAGCTTACCTACGCCGAAGAGGGGCTGCAGAAGATCGTGGACCTCGGCGAGTGGTGGGCGGACCGGACCGGCGGGCTGCCGCTGCCGCTCGGCGGAAACGTGATCCGTCGAGACCTCGGGGCGGAGGCGATCCGCGAAGTCTCCCGCCTGCTGCACGACAGCATCGCGTACGCGCTCGCGCACCGGCAGGACGCGGTGACCTACGCGCAGCGGTTCGGGCGCGGCCTCGACACGCAGCGGACCGATCGCTTCGTGGGGATGTACGTCAACGATCTCACGCTGGACTACGGCGACCGCGGCCGCGCGGCGGTGAAGCGCTTGTTCGAGGAGTCGTTCGACAAGGGCCTCATCCCGAAGCGGGTGCCGGTCGAGTTCGTGTGAGACGACGCCGATACACCACGAAGGCCACGAAGAACACGAAGCAGGCCACGACGGGTTCTTTTCGAGGCCGTCGTGTGCTCCTTGGTGCGCTTCGTGGCCTTTGTGGTCAGCGACCGTGCGCCTCGGGATGGATCGCGCGCGCGAGGCGCTCGGCGGCCCGCACCAGCCGCGGGCCGGCGGTGACGAGCTCCTGGCCCGAGAGGACGTGGACGCGCTGGCGGCGCACCGCCGGGAGGCCGGCGAGCGCCGACCACACCTGCGCTTCGCGCGCCGCAGCCGCCTCGCTCAGCACTTCGCCGCCGTGGATCTCCACGATGACCTCCGGCGACCGTCCGAGGACGAGCTCCACCGTGGCCTGCACCGATTCGCGATCGATATCCGCAAAGACATCATCGCCACCGGCAATCTCCACCAGGTCGTGCAGAAAGCCGCGGCCTCCGCTCGCGTAAATCGATCGCAGCGCCCCCTTCTCGCGGCCGAACACCAGCATCACGCGCGGGCGCGGGCGCCCCGCCACGCGCGCCCGCACGGCGTGCAGCCCCGACTCGAGGCTCGCGGCGGCGCGCTCCGCGGACTCTCGCACGCCGAGCCTGACGCCCAGCTCGCGCATCGTCCGCGGCACGTCAGCGACGCCGCCGTGCCGGTACGCGTAGGTGGCAATGCCCGCGCGCTCGAGCTGCCGCCGCAGGTCCTGCTGCGAGCCGTAGATGACGGCCAGCGCCGGGCGCAGCGCGAAGATGCGCTCGAGGTCCGGGTCCAGCAGCCCGCCGACGCGGGCGATCCGGTTCACGTCCGGCGGATACGCATCGAAGCTGGAGACGCCCACCAGGCGATCGCCGGCGCCGATGGCGAAGATCATCTCCGTGACGTTGGGGACGAGGGAGACGACGCGGCGGGGGGCCGGCTGCGCGGATACAGGTACCAGGTACCAGGTACCAGAGGCCAGGTACCCAAAGGCCAGGTACGAAATCGCGACGAGCGTGCCGAGCGAGCGGGCGGCGCGCGCTACCGCTTGGAGATGAGCAGCCACAGGAAGAACGGGCCTCCGATGAGCGCGGTGACAACGCCGACGGGCAGTTCAATCGGCGCGATGATGGTGCGCGCGATGGTGTCGCAGGCCACGAGAAACGCGGCGCCGAACATGGCCGACGCGAGCATCACGACCCGGTGGTCGGCGCCGACCATGAGCCGCACCAGGTGCGGCACGATGATCCCGATAAAGCCGATCGGGCCGCCGATCGACACAGCCGCCCCGGTCGCGAGCGACGCGCTGAAGAACGCGACGCGCTGCGCGCCGGTGACGCTGACGCCGCGGGCCTCGGCGGCATCCGGCCCGAGCGTCAGCACGTTCAGCGCCTTCGGCAGCCACGCGAACGCGAGGCCCGCGATCGCCAGCAGGGGCAGCGCCGCCACGATCGGCTGGTAGCTGCCGACGTCGAGGTCCCCCATCAGCCAGCGAATGGCGCGAAACGCGTCGGCGAAGTCCGCGAAGTACTGGATGAACAGGATCAGCGCGGAGAAGAACGCGTTGAGCGTCACCCCCGCGAGCAGCAGCACGTTGGTGGAGAGGCCGCGGCGCGCGCGCGCGGCCGCCAGCGCGTACACGACCAGGACCGCCACCAGGGAGCCGGCAAAGCTCGCGAGGGGCACGGCGGAGAACGGTCCCGTCGCGACCGTCCAGTGAAACGTGATCGCGAGCATGGCGCCCAGCGCCGCGCCGGAAGACACCCCCAAAGTGAACGGCGTTGCCAGCGGATTTCGCAGCAGCCCCTGGAACACCACGCCCGCGGTGGCGAGCGCCGCGCCGACGACGATGCCGGCGAGGAGGCGCGGAAGCCTGGCGACAAACAGGATCTGCGCGTCAATGTTGCGCTCGAAGGGGATCGACGCGTCGAGCGCGCGCGGCAGGCTCACCTGCACGCTGCCCAGGGTCGGCGCGAGCACGCACACGATCGCGGCAGGCACGCCGAACAGCACGCACACCCGCAGCAGCCGCGCCCGGGTCATGGCCCGCTGCGTCCTCCTGCACGCGCCAGCGGCACCACGACCGGATGACCCGCCCCTTCGTGGGGAACGACCTCCACGTCCACGCCGTACAACTCGCGGACGTGTTCGGGCGTCAGCACGTCGCGCGTCGCGCCGTCGGCCAGGACGCGCCCGTCCCGCAGGAGGACGAGCCGGCTGCACAACGCCGCGGCCAGGTTGAGATCGTGGATCGAGACGATGATGCCGGGGCGGCGCTCGCGGTGAAGCCGGCGCAGCACCGCGAGCACCTCGAGCTGGTAGCCGAGGTCGAGCGACGCGGTGGGCTCATCGAGAAGAAGGTAGGTTGATCCGCCGCCGGGCAGACTGGTTGATCCGCCGGCCTGAAGGCCGGCGGCTACACTCAATTGGGCGAGGGCCGCGGCGATGATCACCCGCTGTTTTTCACCGCCGCTGAGCGACTCGAACGGGCGGCGCTCGAACGCCGCCGTCCCCGTCATCGCGAGCGCCGCGCGCGCGGCGGCAAAGTCGTCCGGCCCTTCGAGCTCGAACGCGCCGAGGTGCGCGTAGCGCCCCATCAGGACCACTTCGAGCACGGAGTAATCGAACGCCAGGCGGGTTTCCTGCGGCACGACGCTCATGCGTTGTGCGATGGCGCGCCGATGGAGCGAGGCGAGCGGCCGCCCGTCGAGCAGCACGCGCCCCGCCTGCGGGCGCACCAGGCCGGCCAGCACCTTCAGGAGCGTCGTCTTGCCGGACCCGTTCGGTCCGAGGATCCCGACAATCTCCCCCGGCGCGGCTCCGATCGTGACGCCCCGGAGCACGGGGGCGCCGCGTTCGTACGCAAAGGAGACGTCGTCGGCTGCGAGCATGGCGTGGCTCAGCGGCCGGGAAACCGCACGCCGACGTACGCGCTGCGGCGCGCGGCGGGAAAGCCGAGCACGTCCTCGTAGCGACGGTCGAAGAGATTGGTGACGCGGCCGAACACCTCGAGCGCGGCCGTCACGCGCCAGCCGCCGCCCGCGTCAACGGATGCATATCCCGGGTTCTCGAAGAGGCCGCCGAACGCGCCCCAGCTCGGATCGACGTCCAGCGTGCGGCCGCGCGCGCCGGCGGTGAGGAATGCGCTCGCCGCGCCGCGCCGCCAGATCGCGTCCGCCCACAGCTGGTGGCGCGGGCGTCGCAGGAGGGCGTCGCCGGGCTTGAACGGCGGCGGCGCGACGCCAAGCCGATCGACGGCGAGAACGTCCGTATCCAGGAAGGTGTAGGACGCCGAGACGCGGATTGATCCACGGGTGCGCCCGCTGACCAGCAACTCCACGCCGCGCGCGCGAGCGTTCGAGATGTTGTCGCTCTGGTAGCGGCTGGCGTCAGCAAGCGACCGGCCGACCGTCACGATGAGATCGGAGTACCGGTTGGCGAACGCGGTCGCCTCGGCCACCAGCAGGCCGCCGGCCAGCGCGTGCTCCACGCCTGCCTCGACGCTCCGCGTGCGCTCCGGTTTCAGTCCCGGGTTGTCCGTGAACGCCAGCTCGAACGCGTCCGGAGGGCGGATGCCGAGCCCCGCGCTGGCGCGCAGGCGGGTCCACTCTCCGTCCTGGTTGGCCGGACGCGCAAACCACGCGGCCGATACACGCGGCGTGACCGCGGTCGTCGTGTCGTCGGGCAGCACCGGCCGCGGAGAGAATGGGTTGGGATCTTCATCGAGCCGCCTGCGTGCGATCCGCTCGACACGCGCGCCGCCGGTGACGACGAGCGCGCCGGCGTCGTACCTCGCTTCGGCGAACGCCGATTCGATGCTGCGTTTCACGGGGATCGTCGCGCCCGTCGACCCGGTGATGAACGTGCTCGTCGCCTCCTCGCGCAGGAACTCGGCGCCGACGGTGGCGTCGAGGGAATCGGCAAGGCGCACGTCGGCGTCGGCGCGAGCCGTCAGCCGGCGCGATGCGGACTCGGACGTCCCGAACGGGCTGTCGAAGTCGCTCTCGAGGCGATACCAGGACGCCCGGACACCCGGGCGAACGCGCGAGAACGCGCGCGCGAGGGAGCCGCCGAGCAGAGCGGCTCGATTCCTGCCGCGCGAGACGCGATCGATGCCGGAGTACGTGCCGCCGGGATCGGAGCCGAAGGGTCCCGGGCTGCCGCGCTCGCTCCGCTCCAGCCGCGACGTGATCTGGGCGCGCGTCACCCCCTCGTGGCGGACGCCGGCGCTCGCGTGCTCGGATGTCCAGTCGTCGTTGCTCACCGTCTCGCCGTTTCGCGCGCCGCCGGTGAAGCCGTCAGACGCGGCGCGGCCGCCGCCCGCCGAGAGCCGCCACGCGCCGATGGGAAACGCGCCGCCCGCGGCGGCCCGTCTCGACTCGCGCGAGCCGGCCTCCGCCGAGGCGTCGAGCAGGCGCCGTGCCTCGGGGCGTGTCACGACCTGCACGACTCCCCCGATCGCCCCGCCGCTCCACAGGGCGCTTTGCGGCCCCCTCACCACCTCCACGCGTTCGACATTCCCGGTCGTGAGATTCCCGAAGTTGAAGCTGCCGCCGAAGGTATTGACCGGCACGCCGTCAATCACCACGGCGGTGAAGTCCGACTCGCCGCCGCGCGAGAAGAGGCTCGTGACCGCGCCCTCGCCGCCGTTGCGCGCCACGGACACCCCGGGCACGCGCCGGAGCGCGCTCGCGACGCTCTCGTGCTGAAAGCTGCGCAGATCCCCGCGCGTGACGACGGTCGTGCTGGCCGGCGTGCGCGAGAGCGGCTGGTCGACGTGCGCCGCCGAGACGACGATGGACTCGCTCACGGCGCTGAGCTGCAGCGTGACGGTCACGGATCGGTCGTCGTGCGCGGCCAGGTCGAGCGCCAGCGGCGCGGCGCGGAACCCCTCCCGCACGACGAGCAGCTCGTACCGATCGGCCGCGAGATCCCGCGCCTCGAACGCGCCGGCCGCATCCGTCGTCGTCGTGGCGACGACCGCGCCCCGTGCGGTGACGAGGACGTGCGCGTGCGCGACCGCCGCGCCGTCGGGGTCGCGGACCGCGCCGCGAATCGACGCGGCGCTCGCGACGCTCGCGATCGAGAACGCCAAGGCAAAAGAAGAAAGGAAAAAGGAAAAACGAGCTGGACGGTGCATGTGCGCCTCCTTCGGCGTGATCTCGCGCCGATCGAGAAGCGCCCCTGACGACCAGGTATCCTGACTTGCGGGGCATTGATCGTTTGGATCAATCGCGGCCGTCCCGCCTTCCCATGCCGATGCACAGTGGCTGCGCGGCTGCATGGCCGCGCCTGGGAGACCGCTGCCCGCTCACAGTGGCGGCACCGTGTGGGATTCACACCCACTTCGCGTGGCCGCGGGGCGGAGAGCCGGTTGAGTTGTCACCGCGAGTATAGCATGGCAGAATCAGGGACTGGCATGACACGGACCTCCACGCCGACGGTGCGTGCGACGCCGGTAACCGACGTCGTCACGGCCGGAGGCCTGCGCATCCACGCCGAGACGTTCTCGTTCGAGTCGCGCGAGCGCATCGAGATCGCGGACGTCACGGAGCGCGTGATGCGGATCGTGCGCGCCGCCGGCATTCGCGAAGGCCTGGCGAGCATCTGGTCCATGCACACGACGCTGTCGGTCTTCGTCAACGAGTCGCAGCCGGCGCTGTTCGCCGACATGAAGCGCTACATCGAGTCGCTGGTCGACCAGACCGAGAAGTGGCAGCACAACGACCCCAGCCACTCGGATTGCGATCGCGCGAACGCCGATTCGCACCTGCGCTCGCTCCTGCTCGGCCACAGCGTGACGCTGCAGATCTCGGGCGGTGAAATCGCGCTCGGGCAGTGGCAGCGCGTCCTGGCGGCGGAACTCGACGGGCCGCGTACTCGCACGATCCGCGTGCAGGTGATGGGCGTTGCATAGCCGCCTGGCAGCCGCCGGCATCCTCGACATCGCGGAGAAGCTCGAGGCGCGCGAGCGGCTGACGCTCGCCGACGGCGTCCGGCTGTTCGAATCGCCCGACCTCCTCGCGGTGGCCTGGCTGGCGAATCGCGAACGCGAGCGGCTGCACGGCGCGCGCGCCTATTACAACCACAACATCCGCATCGAGGCGACCAACGTCTGCGTCGCCAACTGCCTGTTCTGCTCGTTCGCGCGCCTCAAGCCGGGCGACGATCACGCCTACACGATGAGCCTGGAGCAGGCGTGGGAGAAGCTTCGCGTCCGCGCCGACCAGCCGCTCACCGAGATCCACGTGGTCAACGGCCTGCATCCCGACCTGCCGTTCGACTACTACACGGACCTGCTCCGCGGCTTCAAGCGGATCCGCCCCGACATCCACTTGAAATGCTTCACCGCGGTGGAGATCGCGTTTTTCGCGGACCTGTACGGCATGACCGACCAGCGCGTGCTGCGCGAGCTGGCCGACGCCGGGCTGGACTCGCTGCCGGGCGGCGGCGCCGAGATTTTCGCCGAGCGCGTGCGCCGGAAGATCTGCCACGACAAGTGCGACGGGGACCGCTACCTCGCGATCCACCGCCTCGCGCACGGCCTCGGCATGCGGTCGAACGTGACGATGCTCTACGGGCACATCGAGACGATGGAGGAGCGCGTGGATCACATGCTGCGCGCGCGCGCGCTGCAGGACGAGACCGGCGGCTTCCAGGCGTTCATCCCGCTCGCGTTTCATCCCGACAACAACCAGATGCGCAAGCTGCCGGCCCCCTCGGCGTCAGACACCTTGCGCGTGCACGCCGTCGCGCGCCTGGTGTGCGACAACATCCCTCACGTCAAGGCGTTCTGGATCGCCACCGGTGTCGACCTCGCCCAGACGTCGCTCTGGTTCGGCGTGGACGACCTCGACGGCACCGTGCAGGAGGAGCGCATCTACCACATGGCCGGCGCGCGCACGCCCGAGGCGCTGTCCACCGCGGACATCCGCAGGCTCATCCGCGCAGCGGGCCGCGAGCCGGTCGAGCGCGACACCCTCTACAACGTCGTCCGCGGGCCGGAGTACGACGAGACCCCCGTCGCATCTGCGGTACAATAAGAGGTTCCGGGTGGTGTCTGTGGCGCGGACCTTTCCGCCTTCGCGGAAGCTTCGGCCGACCCGCAGCATCCTGGCTGAGAACCAATGGACATCGAGCTCCTGATCGAACACGAGAAAGCCGGCATCGGCGAGCGCCAGCCGCTCCCGCCGCAATACCTCGGCCTTTCGGACGAGGAAATGGACCGGCGCATCGTCGCGGCGCGGGCGAAGCTGGCCTCGCGCGTCGTCATCCTCGGCCACCACTACCAGCGCAGCGAGGTCATCAAGTTCGCCGACTACACCGGCGACTCGTTGAAGCTCGCGCGCGAGGCGGCCACCCGCGGCGAGGCCGAGTTCATCGTCTTCTGCGGCGTGCACTTCATGGCGGAGAGCGCCGACATCATCAGCGCCCCCCGCCAGCGCGTCATCCTGCCGGACCTGGCGGCCGGCTGCTCGATGGCGGACATGGCGGCGCCCGATCAGCTCGAGATGTGCTGGCGCGAGCTGGAGGAGATGGGCATCGACCACGATCGGATCGTGCCGGTGACCTACATCAACTCCAGCGCGGCCATCAAGGCGTTCTGCGGCGGGCGGGGGGGCGTCGTCTGCACGTCGACCAACGCGGCGGGCGTGATGAAGTGGGCGTGGGACCGCGGCGGGAAAGTGCTCATGCTGCCGGACCAGCACCTGGGCCGGAACACGGCGTACAAGATGGGCGTGCCGCTCGATCGGATGGTGGTGTGGGATCCGAACGAAATCTGGGGCGGGCTCACGCCGGAAGCGGTGGCCAACGCGCGCCTGCTGCTCTGGAAGGGGCACTGCTCGGTCCACACGCGCTTTAACACGAGGCAGATCGAAGCGTTCCGCCGGAGGCATCCGGAAGGTCGCGTCATCGTGCACCCGGAGTGCACGTGGGACGTCGTGCAGGCGGCCGACGACAGCGGCTCGACGGAACACATCATCCGCACGGTGAAGAACAGCCCGAAGGGCACGGTGTGGGCGGTGGGCACCGAGATCCATCTGGTGTCGCGCCTGGCGCAGGAAGTGGCGCCGGACAAGGCCGTCGAAACGCTCGATCCGTTCGGCTGTCTCTGCTCGACGATGTTCCGCGTGTCGCCGAATCACCTGCTGTGGGTGCTCGAAGGCCTCGTGGATGGCCGCGTGCACAACGAGATCGTGGTGCCGGAGCCGATCAGGTCGCAGGCGAAGCGTGCGCTCGATCGGATGCTTGAAATTTGAGAATTTGAGGATGGAGGAGCTGCCCGTGCCTTTCGAATTGCCCCCGCTGCCGTACGCGTACAACGCCCTCGAGCCGCACATCGACGAGCAGACGATGCGGATTCATCACGACAAGCATCACGGCACGTACGTGACCAACCTGAACGCCGCGCTGGAAAAGCATCCGCAGCTGTCGGGGAAGTCGGTTGACGACCTGGTGCGCGGCATCAACTCGGTGCCCGAGGACATCCGGACGGCGGTGCGCAACAACGGCGGCGGCCACGTGAACCACACGATGTTCTGGGAAATCATGGCGCCCAACGCGGGCGGCGGGCCGAAGGGCGCGCTGGCCGATGCCATCGACTCGACCTTCGGCGGGTTCGACGCGTTCAAGGACCAGTTCAACAAGGCGGCGCTCGGGCGCTTCGGCAGCGGCTGGGCCTGGCTGGTGGATGCCGGCGGCAAGCTCGCGATCGAGAGCACGCCGAACCAGGACAACCCGATGATGGAGGGGAAGAAGCCCGTCATGGGGCTGGACGTGTGGGAGCACGCCTACTACCTGAAATATCAGAACCGCCGCGCGGACTACTGCGGCGCGTGGTGGAACGTCGTGAATTGGGAGGCGGTCGCGGCGCGCTTCGGGCGGTAGTGACCGCGCCCGGCCTCAAATTCATAGAGCCTCGAGCCAGGCGAGGATTGTCGCGTGGCTCGGAAACTGATCCTGCCGTGTCGCCGCGAACCTCCTCACCACGCGCCTGTCGCGCGCGATCAGGAACGGCGCGGGGCGGGCGATGTTCCAGGCATCGATCCCCACGCGGTGCCACACGCCGTACGCGCGCAGGACGTCGCGCGACTCGTCTATCAGCACGTGGAAGGGCAGCGGGTTGGCGTTGAGGAAATTCACGACGGCGCTCGATTTCTGCGCGACGACTGCAACCGTCGTGACGCCCCGCTCGAGATAGGCCGCGCTGTTGTGTGCAAGAGCGCCGAACTGGCGCCGGCAATTCGGTCACCACGTGCCGCGGTGAAAGGCGAGCAGCACGGGGCCGCGCTGCAGGAACTCCTCGAGCGTGTGAACGACGCCGCGGTTGTCCGGTAACGAAAACGGCGACGCCGCGCGGAACGTCCTCTCGCTCATCTTTTCTGACCCTGACCCTCGTACTACTTTGTCACTTTAACGAATTCCTGCGGGAATCCGCGAGTGATCACTTTTGAGGTCATTGTACTTTTTTCACAGTTCCGCCACGCTGCATCGCAGTGCTGGATCGCACGGCGAGTGCGTGGCTGCGGCGTTTGCTGACCTGGCACCTATCAGGCGTTCCAGCATTTCATCACGCATGCGCTGTGGGACGCCGAATCGCTCTGGAAGCGAGTTCGCGCGGTGGTTCCGGAAGCGCACGGGCATCCTGATTCTCGACGGCACGAGCTTTCCGAAACAGGGCACGGCCTCGGTCGGCGTCGCGCGGCAGTACTGTGGGGCGCGCGGGAAGATCGCGAATTGCCAGGTGGCCGTGACCGTCGCGCTTGGGACGGGCGTCCGGGCCTGGGGGCTGGGCGCGAGGCTTGACCCTGCTTGCAAGATTTGCGGTCTGTCACGGCCACGCAGCTCGATTCATGAACGATTGTTCAGTTCGGCATCGGCCGCGCGCGTTTCAGCGGCATTCACGTCTTCTTCGTCGCCACGCAGCGTCACGACGAAGTCACGACCTTCCCAACGGTCGGCCTCCGGCCAGTAGAACGTGAAGACGAGGTCGCTTCCCGTGTACGCATCTCGCGGGAAGTCAAAGACGTGGACGCCGAAGCCGGTCGGCTCCGTTGGCGTGTCGTGAACTGTTATCCAGCCGTCTGCGCTCCAGTGGACGATAGCGGGCGCGTCGACCTGCAATCGAAGCCGTTCATGCGCCGCGATCGTCGGCACAGGCAAGTTGAAGCGCCAGATCTGGAGCATCGAGCGCTGCTGCTGGCGCACGAAGCGTTCGTACACAGGCTCCACACGCTCGAACGGCTGCCTGTCGCGCTTCGAGCGAAGCAGCATCAAGTACTCGGCATGCGCCCACACGAGCGGCGTGGCCGAGCCGGTGCCCTTCCCGTTTCGTAACCCTCGCTCGGGCACATCGTCCGCATCCCACACTTGCTCGGGAATCATGCCGCCATCGTTCGCGAATCGTTCCATCGCTTCGATGTGCAGGTCTGCCGATCGGCCTGCCGCGAGCTCGTACTGTCCGCGCTCGCCAGTCAGCAATGACCATCCTCGACCGATGCCTGTGCCATCGTACGGCGAACCGTCGGCCTTCTCTCCATATCCGTCGTAGTTGTAGCGATGCCACACCGGGCCAACGCGCGTGTCGACCCGCAACACGGCGTCATAGACGGCCAGCGTCTTGAGCACGTGCGGATCGTTGGCAGCCCGCAGGCCGAAGCGAACCAGGTCGAGGAAGCCGCCGTCGATGACACAGCACTGCGAGATGGAAGGCTGCGCTGACGGTGGCAGATTCTGGATCGGTAGAAACACGCGGCACTCTGCGTCCAAGGGATCGAGCGCCGAGGGAGCGATCGTCGCGATTCGCTCGTAGTGTTCGGGATGGCCGGGCAGGAGCGCGCTACACTGCGTGTACGTCCAGCGCTCGATTTGCGCGTTCCACGCATCAGCAATCTCGCGCAGATACCCCACATCCCGGCGGCCGCCCGACCCGTCCAGGAGCTCGGCCGCGCAGATAAGTGCGGCGACAACTGCCGCGATGGTGGCGGGCGAAAAGCCGCTGTTCTCTTCCCAGCGCTCCTGCTCGGTGACCGGACCGTTCCGGAGCAGATACGCGGCGGCACGGCGCACCATCTCGATCGTCTCGCCGGCCGGAATGGCTCCGAGCGTGGAGAGGCGCCACGCGAGAATGATCGGGTACGACGTTTCATCGAGCTGCACGGCCTGCCAGTACGGGGTGCCATCGAGCCAGAAGTTCTGCGGCCAGTGACCGTCCGCGGCCTGCGTGCGCTCGAGATATCGCAGGATGCGCAGGACCGAGCCGGCGTCGTCGATCGCGAGAAACCCCATGGCCGTCTTGTAGAGATCGCGCGGCCAGACCAGATGGTAGCCGCCCGCGTTGGCGTCCCCGGCCAACTCTCCCCACGGGATCGCGAGTGACGCCACACCGGCGCCGGCGTGCGTCTTGTCCTGATGCATCTGCAGCACCATCGCGCCCGTGCAGAACGTGCGCCCCGCATCCCGCGCTTCGCGGCGGAGATCCGCAAGGCCCGCGCACCAGCGATGCCACTCGCCGGCGTACCGCGCCAGCAGATCGGCGGAGGGTTTATGCGATGACTCCAGCGCAGCGCGACACGCGTCCTCGTCCGTGTGGCCGAAAGCCACGGCCACGCTGAAGTCCCTGTGCTTGCGCAGATCGATCTCGCCCGTCAATGCGACATGGCCGTCGGTCGCCGTGGCGAACGTCCAATCCATCCGGAGATTACCGTGGAGGTCTTGCCAGCCGTCAGAATGGCCCACGAAACCCGCGGACGCCCTACGGAATCCCACCGAAGCGGCAACCGCAGCGACGACCTTGTCCCTCGATGCGACAAGGAATCGATGCGACCCGCAGCCCACAACCCGAGCGGCATTGCCGTAACCGCGGTTGCCGATCTGGGGCGCGAACAGCAGATAGAGCTGATACGAGTTCGCCCGCTCCGTCAGCGGCTCGAAGCGGACCCGCATCACCACCGCGTCCGCGTCGGGGTCGCAGATGATGATCTTCGAGAGGAGGTAATCGCCGCGTGGGTCGACGCTGGCGACGAGGTACGCGGGTGCGCGCTGATCGGCATAGCTGACCGTGTGCCGGAGGTCGCGGCGATCCTCGTGAAAGAACGTCTCGCCGTCGGTCACCAGGAACTGTAGATCGCGCGAGTTGGCGACGTCGACATAGGGATAGAAGATCTCGGTGAGGACGCCCTCGGCAATCGTGAACCAGACGCGGGATCCGTCGGAACGGGCCGTCCCCACGCCTTGCTTGGCGCCAGGTGCCCAGCGGGGCTCGAGGCCGGGCCAGCCGAACGCCTCGCCGTGACCAATGAGGTGAAGCGCGCCTAGCGGTGGGGCGGGTTCAGCGTCGGTATGGACTGGCATGGGCGTTGAGCGCCGCGCGTGTGCGCGGCGTTCCATCTGACGAAAACGTCTGAGGCGCTCTTGCGGTTAGGCGAGAATCACGCCGCGCAGCACGAGAGCTTCTTCACGTCTTTCGTGAAGGTTTGCGCGGCGAGCTTGACGCCTTCCGCTAGGGTGAGATACGGATGGAACGCCGCGGCCAGATCGTCGATGCTGATCCCGTACTTTATCGCCAGCGTCGGTTCCTGAATCATTTCGCCCGCCTCGGTGGCCAGGATATGCGCGCCCACGAGCCGGTTCGTGCGCCGGTCCGCGACCAGCTTGATGAAGCCGCGCGTCTCGCGAGCCGCCAGGGCCCGCGGCACATGCGACAGCGGCAGCTTCGACGTCGCCAGCTCGATGCCCTTGTTTCGCGCCTCCTCTTCCGTGAGTCCGACAGACGCGACCTGTGGGTCGGTAAACGTTACGCGCGGCAGCGCGGAGAGGTCGTAGCGTCGTGAGTTGCCGTTCAGCGCGTTGTCCGCGGCCAGATTGCCGCCGTACGCCGCAACGTAGACGAACATCGGGTCGCCGATGACGTCGCCGGCCGCATACACTTCGGACCGTGACGTCTGCAAGTGTTCGTTCACCCGGATTTCACCCTTCTTGCCAAGCTCGACGCCCGCTTCTTCAAGGCCGAAGCCGCGCGTGTTCGCGCGCCGGCCTGTGGCGACGAGCAGTTGCTCGGCTGTGAACGTCTCCGCACGTCCGTCCGTCGTGGCCTCCACGGTGTATCCACCACTGGCGCGGCTGACGCGACCAATCGACAATCCGGTTCGGACCTCAAGTCCTTCCTCGCGCAGGTAACCGGCGAGCGCCGTGCCGATCTCGCCATCTTCCGCCGGCACGAGCGTCGGCATCGCCTCGAGCACGGTGACACACGTGCCGAGCCGCGCGTAGAGTTGCGCGATCTCGAGGCCGACGGCACTACCACCGATCACGATTATCGAGACCGGGCGCTTCGTGAGGGCCAGCGCTTCGGTGCTCGTCAAGGAGCCAGCGTCGGCCAGTCCGGGGATTGGCGGTGCCCACGGCGACGCGCCCGTTGTGACGATGAGGCGTCCCGGCTTCAGTACTTCGCCGTCGACGGTGATCGACAAGTCGCGGTTGACCATGCCGCGGCCCTGGCACAAGGTAACGTTCGGGTACGCGGAAAGCACGTCCCAGTACTTCTCCTGGCGCAGTGCGGTCACGAGCGCATCCTTTTGCGCCATCACTTTTGGAAACTCGGGCGCCCGCGCCGCTGTGCGCACGCCGTCGAACGGATGATGCGCGGCGCGACGCTGAACTTCCGCGGCGCGGATCAGCGTTTTCGACGGCACGCATCCAACGTTCACGCAGGTGCCCCCCAGCGTGCTGCCTTCCATGAGCGTGACGCGCGCGCCGAGATCGGCCGCACGGATCGATGCGGCAAATCCGGCCGATCCCCCGCCGAGCACGATGACGTCGGGCGTACGGCCGGATGACAGGTGCGGCGCACTCGGCCGTGACGCCTTGGAGTTCGGCCGCTCGACAACCGACGCCCGGTAGCCGGCCTGCTCGACCGCATCCACGAGCGCACATCAGTGAGCGCCCGCTGGATCGTCACCGCGCAGTGATCGCAGGTCATGCCCTCAATGGCAAGCTCCACTCTGTGCTTTTCCATCTCCGTGATACTCCTCCTCCGTGATGCTCCTCGCAGGTACAGGCGGGCACACATGCACACCTCACCAAGCCGATCGGCTCGCGAAGTGCTCGCCCCGTCGTGACGTCGGCGGCAAAAGCTGGGCCACCAGCCCCACGTGGCGACGGACCATCGTTCTGCGTGCGCTGAGGTCGAGGCGCTGCAACCGCTTTACGTTTTGTTCTTCCCGCTTTTCGGCGCCTCGGTTTTGAATCCCGTTGCCTTTGTGATGGCGTTCGCAATCGCCTCGGCGTTGGTCTTCGAGGGATCGAACTTCACGTCGGCCGTGCGTGTGTCAAGGTCACGACCTGTGTGCTGCTTGCGGGTTTCTGATTCTGCGCGAGAGTCGTCGTCAGTAGTCCGGCACCTGCCAAGGTCACGACGAATACCGCTGTCACAACACCTATCGTTCGCATGTCTGTCCTCCTCAACGGGAATCTAAACCAGCCACTTCACGTAATAAGGGAACGTCGCCAGCAAGCCGACCACCACGACCGCCACCCACAGGACGATCTTCGCGGTTCGCCGCGAGGAAGGCGCGCAGCTTCCGTCCGCACAGGTTGCCGGCTCGCGACGGTACGTGGTCACGAACGCCATGCCCAGCAAGATGACCGTCAGTCCGAGAAACCACGGCCGATATGGCTCTAGGCGCGTACTGGCCGCGCCAAGGGCGCCCGCGCCGATGGCTGCGGCCACCACCGGCCCGATGCAGCACACGGACGCTGCCACCGCTGCCACCACTGATCCAACAACCGCTTTCATAGTCGAAACCCTCCCAACGCGTGT